>JAKAPV010000163.1 GCA_021806845.1 Bacillota bacterium
CCGATCTCTGGAGGTCGGCATCTGCGGTACGGACCAGGAGATCAACGAAGGCCTTTATGGCGCCCCGCCTGAGGGGGAGGCCTATCTCATACCGGGCCATGAGTCGGTCACCGAGGTCGTGGGCATCGGGCGCGGCGTTTCCGGATGGCTCCCGGGAGACCTGGCAGTGCCCGTTGTGCGCCGGCCCTGTCCGGAGATGTGCGCGGCATGCGCGCGCGGCCGGTGGGACATGTGCCTTACGGGGAACTTCCGGGAGCGCGGCATTTCGGGGCTGCATGGAATGCTCCGCGAGCAGATGGTCGACGACGCGGACTACGTCGTGCGGGTGCCGAAGTCGCTGAGGGACTGCGCCGTCCTCGTGGAGCCGCTGAGCATCGTGGAGAAAGCGGTCGGCGAGACGCTGCTACTGCAGCACCGTTCGCCCGCGCCTCCCCGCCGGGCGCTCGTCACGGGCGCGGGGCCAATCGGCCTTCTGGCCGCGCTGCTTCTCATGGCGCGGGGGATGGAAGTGCACGTGCTCGACCAGCATCCGAAGGACAGCCCGAAGGCGAAGATTGCGACGGCGGCGGGCGCGACCTACATCGACGACTCTGACATCACCCTCGAGGAAGCGACCAAGGGGATCTCCTTCGACCTGGCGGTCGAAGCGAGCGGCTACGCGCCGCTGCTCTTCCGCGCCCTCGGGAAGCTCGCGCGCAACGCGGCGCTCGTGCTCACCGGCGTAACGGCGGGTCACCACAGCCTGAGCGTCGACGTGGACCTCTTGAACAAGGAACTCGTCCTCGAGAACCAGCTGCTGATCGGCTCCGTCAACGCGGCCCGTCATCACTACACGGCTGCGGTAAACGACCTCTCGCGCTGGAAGAAGCGGTACCCCGAGCTCTTGCCGCGGCTGATCACCGAGCGGTACCCGCTCAGCCGGTACACGGACGCCCTGCGCAAGTCGGCGGACGGCATCAAGACGGTCGTGGAGGTGGTGCGGTGAAGTTCCGCGGCTTCCTGTCGAATGGCGCCACAGCCGCGCTCGTCGACCCGGCGGGTACGATCGACTGGCTGCCGCTGCCGCGCTTCGACAGTCCGGCTGTCTTCTGCCGGCTTTTGGGCGACGACACGAACGGATACTTTTCCATCGTCCCCGCGGAGGGCCAGGGCACGACCGAGCAGCAGTACCTCTCCGGTACGAACATCCTGCGCACGACGATTCACGCGCAGGCCGGCGTTGCCCAGATCGAGGACTATCTCGCCATCGGCCGCCCGGAACTGCGCCGGCGGATCCAGAGCGAGATCCCGCTGCGAGTGGACCTGCAGCCGTCCTTCGGCTACGGCCTCATCTCCCCGGCGATCGAGCCGGTTGGGAGCGGCGCGGTCTTCAGAGACCCCATCGGCGACGAGGCGCTCGTGTTCGTCGTCTCATCCCTGGCCCCTGGTCCGGCGAAGGTGGAGGCTGAGCCTTTCGCCGGACGCTGGATCCTTCCCCCGGGCCGCCACGAGCTCATTCTGCGCTATGTCGGGGACAGCCGCCGCGATCTCGCCGAGACGCAGACCGCACTCAGCCGGGAGGTGGCAACCGCCGAGGCGGACCTCTCGGCCGAGGAGCGCAGTCCCCTCGCGCGGAACGCGGCGTACTGGAGGGACATAGCGCGCACGCCATATACCGGGCCATACCGGCAGGCGGTCGAGCGATCCCTGCTCGTGCTGCATGGGCTAACCTACCGCACCACCGGCGCGATCATCGCCGCGCCGACGACTTCCCTCCCGGAACTTCCGGGCGGCACGAGGCAGTGGGACTACCGCTTCTCCTGGATCCGCGACGGGGCGTACAGCGCCGAGGCGCTGCTGGCGGCCGGCGATCCGGTCGCAGCGCGGCGCTTCCTGGAGTTCACGCTGCAGTGCGTCGACGTGCAGGGGAAGCCGTTTCAGGCGCCGTTCTTCCATGTCGACGGCACCTTGATCCGCGGCGAGCGGGACCTCGGATGGCTGCGCGGCTTTGCCGAGTCGCGGCCCTGCCGGGAAGGAAATGCGGCCACGCAGCAACTGCAGCTCGATGTGGAGGGCGACTTTCTCTGGCTCGTCTACCGCTACGTGCAGGCGACCGGCGACACCACTTCGCTGCGGGCGTGGTGGGATCTCGTGCTGGCGCTCGTAGGTTGGGTGGAGAGCAACTGGCAACAGAAGGACGCGAGCCTCTGGGAGTTCCGCGGTCAGGACGCGGACTACACGCACTCGAAGCTGATGTGCTGGGTCGCGCTGCACTACGGGGCGCAGCTCGCCCAGATCATTGGCGACGCGGCGACGGCCGGGCGCTGGGAGGCTGCGGCGACGGCGGTCCGCCAGGCGATCGAGGAACATGGCTTTCATGCGGGCAGGGGCCATTACGTACAATCCTTCGGCGGTGAGAAGCTGGACGCGGCGCTCCTCATGATGCCGCTCTACGGCTACGTCGATGCGCGCGACACCAGATTCGCCGGCACGCTCAAGGCCATCGAGGAGCAGCTCGTCCACGGGAATTGGGTGTACCGCTATGCAGACGACATGCTGGGCGAGGCGGCATTCCCCTTCGTCCTAGCCACCTCTCTCCTTGCGAGGGTCTACCTGCGGCGCGGCGATACTAGCCGGGCGAAGGAACTCCTAGAGGCGCTGATCGGAGCCTCGAGCGACCTCGGACTGCTTGCGGAGCACTTTGACGTGCAGACCGGCGAGGCGCGCGGCAACTTCCCGCAGGCCTTCTCCCACCTGGGCATCGTGATGACGGCGCTGGAGCTCGAGGGGTAGCCGGCCGACGCGGCCGGGCGTCCCACGGGGGAGCTCGACTGCGAAACGGGGGCTTCACCGATGCAGGATGCGAAGATGCGGCTCTCCGACGGCAGGACGCTGGGGTACGCGGAGTGGGGTGATCCCTCCGGCACACCAGTGCTCGTCTGTCACGGAGTTCCGGGATCCAGGCACCTCGGAAGGACCCTCGCGGTCCCGGCGCGCCTGATCGTGCCGGACCGGCCGGGGTACGGCCTTTCGGATCCAAAGCCGGGACGCAGCGTCGCAGACTGGGCTGAGGACGCGCTTGAGCTGATGGATGGCCTCGGCGTGTCGCGCTTCGACGTCTTCGGCATCTCCGGCGGCGCACCATACGTCTGCGCCGTGCTTGCGGCGCTTGGCGCACGCGTCAGGCGCGCCGCGGTCTTCAGCGGCATTGGCCCGCTCTATCTGCCGCACGCGCTGGAGGGAATGGACCCGGTGCAGGCGGCCATCCTCCGGGTCGCCCGCCGCGCGCCCAGGGCACTCGGACCGCTCGCGGCACAGCAGGCCGCGCACCTCCAGCAGGACCCGGAGGCAGTGGTGCGCCAGATCGTGGCCTCGCTCCCCGCCTACGACCAGATCCTGCTGCAGGAGTCCAGGGCGGTGTACGACGGGCTTGTGGAGACGCAGAGAGAGGGTTCGCGGCGCCTCGAAGGCCCGATCGAGGACGCGATCGCCTTCGTGCGTCCCTGGGGCGTAGACTTCTCCCGCATTGCCTCGCCGCTCCGCCTCTGGCACGGCGACAGGGATGAGACTGCACCTCTGCATCTCGCCGCGGTGCTGGCCGAAAAGGTTCCCGGTGCGCAGCTGACGGTTATTCCGGGTGCGGGGCACATCGGCACCCTGCGACACCTGCCCGAAGCAGTCCGATACCTGCTCTCGGACCTCAGTTGAGATCCGTGGACCTCGTCTCGTCCAGGAATAGGCGGACCGCCTGCACGCGCGGCTGCAGCGTCGGGTCGCTCGTGTCGATATTCAGGTCCCGGTAGAGCAGGTTGATCTGGTTCTCCACCGTCTTGACGGAAATGCCGAGCCGCGTGGCGATACCCGCGTTGGTGTAGCCGAGTGCGATTTCCTGCAGCAGTTCGTAGCGCCTCGGCGGGAGGCGGCTGATGCGGCTGTTCACCCGCGGGCGCAGCGCAGCCAGAAGCTCCGAATCCAGGACCACGAGGCCCATGGCTGTGCCCTGAATCGTCCGGCGGACGGTTTCCGCGTCTCTCACGGTGCGCTTGCAAAGGTAGGACCAGCCGGCGGCGTTTGATGGATCGAGCGCTGTCAAAAATGACGGGTTGCGGTGGTTGGAGAGCAGCACGATGCCCATCGAGGGGTAGCGCTTGCGCAGCGCGATCCCCAGATCCACTCCGTTCATCCCGCCTTCGAGCACGATGTCCAGCACTGCGACGTCGGGCGGGGGGCTGAACGTCTGAGACAGCGCCTCATCGCTGCTGCCGTATGCACCCGTGACCTCCAGAGCCGGATCCTTGGCAACGGAGTCCGCCAGCATACCTCGGAAAAGATCCTCGTCCTCAACGAGGATGACGCGCAGTGTTTCCATGCTGTCCACCTCCAGCGGCTGTCTGTGGCAAAGGGAGTTCGATTTCCAGCGTAGCACCCCTACCAGGTGTTCCGAGGAGCCGCCACGACCCGTCGTGCACCGAGATCCGCGCGGCGACACTGCGCAACCCGAGTCCTGGTCTCAGTTGCCCCGAGTCGAGTCCGACGCCGTCGTCGCGGACCCGCAGGCGCAGCCTTGCGTCGACGATGCGCAGATGGATCGCCACGCGTGACGCGCGGCCATGCCGGTCCGCGTTCTGCAGGGCCACTTCCACCGCTCGGTATACGCACATGCGCAGCGCCAGCGGTAACCGATCCTCGACGCTGCGGTCCAGCGCCATCACACCGCGGTCCGCGCGCACGCGCACGGGAAACCGGTCGGCGTAGCCGTCTGCTACGCTGCGCACCGCCGGCAAAAGCCCAAGCTCGATCACGCTGGGGTGGAGCCTGTGGCTCGCGGCGCGGATGTCGCGTTCCCGGACCGCGTCAAGATCCGCCCGAATGGACGCGAGTACCTCCTTCGCCTCGCGCAGCGCCATCTCCTCGAGCTGATGCTCCAGATCGCCGAGACGGTGCCAGATGAGGAGCAGTCGGGACTGGATGCGGCTGTGGAGCATTTCGGCGATCTCCCGCCGCACACCCTCCTCCATCTCGAGCAGAAGCGCGCGGGACGTCCGGAGTTCCTTGAGCTGCCGGTCCGCGCGGGATAGAAGCCTTTCGTTCTCCCTGGACAGCGCCGCCTCCCGCCGCATGCGCAAGGCCGTCCGCTGCGACAGCCATAGCGCCTGCGTGCCAACCAGCACCGCAAGCCCGCCCGGCGCGAGCCACAGCGGGAGCAGTCCCCTCGAAAAGGAGAGGGCATCGTGCAGAGCGGTTGCGGACAGCGCGGCAACGCCCAGGAGCAGCAAGCTCGAGCCCTCCGCCCTGCGGCGCACCCTCTGCAGCGTGATGAGGATCGTCAGGCCGAAGTACGCGGCCAGCACCACGTAGAAGAGCGGCTGAAGCAGTGCGACCTGCGTCGGCAGGAAGGCCGCCGACACCACCGCCACCCCTGCGAGGACAGCAGATCCGGCGTTCCGGAACGCCCGTGAGATCTCCTCCGGGAAGGCGACCTCGAGGAAGTACAGTCCAGCCAACATGGCGCCATACCCGCCAACCGCCTGCAGCCGAACGCGCCAGGCGCTGTGCAGCGTCGGCCAGAAGACCGCCGGGAGAGCACTTCCCCCGAGGCCCGTGTGCAGCGCCGCGGCCGCACAGACGAGGGAAAGGTAGAGCGGTGCTCGGTCCTCCCTGCTCCCGAGGAAGACAGCCAGCTGATAGATGCCGAGGAGAAGGAGCCCCCCCACCACGACCGCTTCCCAGAGTAGCGTCAGCAGCGCGAGGCGCTCGATCTGTCCGGGGATAGCAAGTACCGGCGGTCGGGAGAAGGAACCGGGGCCGAAGCTCTGGATCGTCAGGACGGTCCGGCCGCCCTTCGGCCTGAAGGAGAGCGTCTCGGGCAGGGGAAACCGCGGGCCGCTCGTTGTCAAAGGCCTGCCGTTTGCACGGATCCGGAAGTCGCTCGCGTTGTTGAGGTAGACGGACAGGATCCTGTCGTTTGGCGGCGTCCGGAGTACGATCTCGTACACGCCCTTGCGCGCAGGCAGGAACGACCCGGCGGCATCGGACGGCGACCGGCCCGACGGCCGGAATTCCCAGCCGCTTGTCAGGGCGACCGGGCCGCTGCGCTCGAAGCTCCAGGCGGAGAGGTCAACGCTCCCGCCGGCGCCCTGCGGAGGCTGCGGCACGAGCAGGACGGGGACACAGACGGCGAGTGCGGTCAACGCAAGCAGCGCGATCCATAGGCGTCGCCGCACGACACACCACCGATCGGCCCGTGGGCCAAGACTCTCCCGCGGTCACGGTGCGAAGCACGCAAAGTTTCTCTGCCGATCGCAAGATCCCCTTGCGCCATGCAAGGAACCCCTGAGCAGCGGGGAGAAACTCTACTTCACATGGAGAAGCATACGGCCTCGAAGTTGCGGAAGCTGATGGAACTTGCGCGGCGCAACCCGTCCTCGGCGGAAGCGGAGGCCGCGGCCCTCGCCGCCCAGCGGCTGGCACTCCGGAGCGGTCTGCGCGGCGGCGAGGAACTGGGAACTGAGGGTAGGACGGTGCGGGAGGTCACGACGGACGCTGAAAGCCGCCTGCCTTGGTGGGCGCGCCGGCTTGCCGTGCTCGTCGCCCGGAATTTCGCCTGCGAGGCTCTGCTGCGCCGCGCGGATGGAAGGCAGTGCATCGCTTTCGTCGGAGTCGGGGACACGCCCCACGCGGCGTGCTTTTCGTTTGTCGAACTCAGCCACGCCCACCGCGCATCGCGCGGAGCTTATGGCAGGACCAGCAGGTCGGCCGCCACCCTGAATGATTTCACGCTCGGCTTTCTCACCGGGATTGAAACGCTGCTGGAGGGACAAGCGCAAAGCGAGGCGCTGGCTGTGCAGATACCACAGGAGGTTCACGACTACATCCGGCAGCACCGGCCGACCGCATCGCGCAAGGTGCGCATCCACAGTGCGCTCGACAGGGACGCTT
>JAKAPV010000164.1 GCA_021806845.1 Bacillota bacterium
CCGAAGGTGCGCGGCGTCGCCATGAACCCCGTCGACCACCCGCACGGCGGCGGCGAGGGCAAGAGCCCGATCGGCCGCAAGGCGCCGGTCTCGCCGTGGGGCCTCAAGATGGGCACCAAGACGCGCAAGAAGAAGAAGCACTCCGACCGCTACATCGTCTCGCATCGGAAGAAGTAAGGAGGGGATCGCATGGGACGCTCGCTGAAGAAGGGACCGTACGTGCCGGATCACCTCCGCAAGAAGATCGCGGAGCTGAACGAGAGCGGTCAGAAGAAGATCATCAAGGTCTGGGCGCGCGCGTCGCAGATCAGCCCTGAGATGATCGGACACACGATCGCCGTGCACGACGGCCGCAAGCACATTCCGGTCTACATCACTGAGGACATGGTCGGGCACCGGCTCGGGGAGTTCGCCCCGACGCGCACCTACCGTGGCCACGGAAACCACACCGAGCGCTCCACGGCGCTGAAGTAAGGTGGCGACCATGGAGAAGAGCACGGGAGCCCGCGCGGTCCTTCGCCACGTGCGCATCGCGCCGCGCAAGTGCCGCATCGTCATCGACGCGATCCGGGGCCGAGACCTCGACGAGGCGCTCGCCATCCTGGCATACACGCCGAAGCGCGCGGCTCCGATCATCGAGAAGCTGGTCCGCTCCGCGGCGGCCAACGCGACCGAGAACCACGACATGCGCCGCGAGGACCTCTACGTCGCGGAGGCGTACGTCGACCAGGGGCCGACGCTCAAGCGGGCACACCCCCGCTACCGCGGCCAGATGTTCCCGATCCTGAAGCGTACGGCGCACATCACCGTCGTCGTGCGCGAGAGAGGGGTGTAACGGTGGGTCAGAAGGTACACCCGAAGGGCCTGCGCATTGGCGTGATCCGGGACTGGGACTCGCGCTGGTACGCGAGCCGCAAGAACTTTCCGGACCAGCTCGCCGAAGACACCTGGCTGCGCAAGCTGATCAAGCGCCAGAACTACCAGGCAGGCATCGCGCGGATCGAGATCGAGCGCGCGGCGAACCGCCTGAAGGTCTTCATCCACACCGCCAAGCCGGGCATCGTGATCGGCAAGGGCGGCGCGGGCGTCGACGCCCTGCGGCGCATGCTCGAGGCGCGCACCCAGAAGCAGGTGCACATCAACATCGTCGAGATCAAGAACCCCGACACCGACGCCCAGCTGATCGCAGAGTCGATCGCCAGCCAGCTCGAGAAGCGGGTCGCGTTCAAGCGCGCGATGAAGCAGGCCGTGCAGCGGGCGATGCGCCAGGGCGCGAAGGGCGTCAAGGTCATGAGCTCCGGCCGCCTGGGCGGCGCCGAGATGCACCGCCGCGAGTGGTATTGGGAGGGCACTGTCCCCCTGCACACGCTGCGCGCCGACATCGACTACGGCTTCGCCGAGGCCCACACGACCTACGGTCAGATCGGTGTGAAGGTCTGGATCTACAAGGGCGAGATCTTCCACACCCGCGCCGCGCAAGGGGGTCAGTGAGATGCTGCAGCCCAAGCGCACGAAGTTCCGCAAGCTGCACCGCGGACGCCGCACCGGCAACGCGACCCGCGGCAACCGGATCGTCGACGGCGAGTTCGGCCTCGTGGCGCTCGAGTCGGCGTGGATCACGGACCGCCAGATCGAGGCGGCACGTATCGCGATGACCCGCCACATCCGCCGCGGCGGCAAGGTCTGGATCAAGATCTTCCCGGACCACCCGTTCACCAAGAAGCCGGCCGAGACCCGCATGGGTTCCGGCAAGGGCTCGCCGGAATACTGGGTGGCCGTGGTGAAGCCGGGACGCGTGCTGTTCGAGATGAGCGGCGTGCCGGTGGAGGTGGCGCGCGAGGCCATGCGCCTCGCTGGACACAAGCTGCCGATCCGCACTCGCTTCGAAGTGCGGGATGAGGCAGCGGGAGAGGGTGTGGCAAGTGAAGCGGAATGAGATTGCCCGCCTCTCGGGCGAAGAGATCGACAAGAAGGTCAAGGACCTGAAGGGCGAGCTCTTCAACCTGCGCTTCCAGGCGGCCACCGGCCAACTCGAGAACCCCATGCGGATCCGCGAGGTGCGGCGCTCGATCGCCCAGCTGAAGACCATTCAGCGCCTGCGCGAACTCGGCATGGAGGCCTAGGGAGGATGCGCATTTGAGCGAGGAGCGCGGCATGCGCAAGACCCGGCTCGGCCGGGTAGTGTCCGACAAGATGCAGAAGACGGTGGTCGTCGCGGTCGAGGAGATCTCGGCGCACCCGCTGTACGGACGCAGAATCCGCAGCACCAAGACCCTGAAGGCCCACGACGAGGAGAACCAGGCCAAGGTCGGGGATACCGTGCGCGTCATGGAGACGCGACCCCTGTCGCGCGAGAAGCGCTGGCGCGTGGTTGAGATCGTCGAGCGGGCCCGTTAGGAGGCTACACGGTGATCATGGTACAGACCCGCCTGACGGTGGCGGACAACACGGGTGCGAAGGAACTGCAGTGCATCAAGGTGCTCGGCGGTTCGATGCGCCGCTACGCCAATATCGGCGACGTGATCGTCTGCTCCGTCAAGCAGGCATCGCCGGGCGGGGTCGTCAAGAAGGGCGACGTTGTGAAGGCGGTCGTCGTGCGGTCGCGCCGCGGGCTGCAGCGCGGGGACGGCTCGCACATCCGCTTCGACGACAACGCGGCGGTGATCCTGCGCGACGAGAAGGAGCCGCGCGGTACCCGTATCTTCGGACCGGTTGCCCGTGAACTTCGCGAGCGCGAATTCATGAAGATCATCTCGCTCGCACCGGAGGTGCTCTAGATGTCGGAGCGCATTCGCAAGGGCGACCAGGTCGAGGTCATCGCCGGCAAGGACAAGGGACGCCGCGGCAGCGTGCTGCGCGTGCTGCCCAAGGAAGGCCGCGTGGTGGTCGAGGGCCTCAACAAGCAGAAGCGTCACCAGAAGGCGACGCAGACCGTGATGCAGGCTGGCATCATCACCCGGGAAGGTCCGATGCACATGTCCAACGTGCAGCCCTACTGCAGCCACTGCGGAAAAGCGGTGCGGGTAGCCATCAAGCGTGATGGCGAGAAGCGCGAACGCGTGTGCCGCAGCTGCGGCAACCCGGTAGGACGCTAGGAGGCAGGCATGGCGACGATCAAGGAGCGGTACCTCAAGGAAGCGGTCCCTGCGCTGTCGCAGCGCTTCCAGTACAAGAACCCGATGCAGGTGCCGAAGCTGGAGAAGATCATCATCAACATGGGCGTGGGCGAGGCGGTGCAGAACCCCAAGCTGCTCGAGTCGGCGGTCGCCGAACTCGGCCAGATCACTGGGCAGCGCCCCGTCGTGACGAGGGCGAAGAAGTCGATCTCGTCCTTCAAGATCCGCGCCGGCATGGCGATCGGCACCAAGGTCACCCTGCGCGGGAACCGCATGTACGACTTCCTGGAGCGGCTGATCGGCGTCGCGCTCCCGCGCGTACGCGACTTCCGCGGGGTCTCCTCGAAAGGCTTCGACGGCCGCGGCAACTATGCGCTCGGCGTCAAGGAGCAACTGATCTTTCCGGAAATCGACTACGACAAGGTAGAGAAGATCCGGGGAATGGATATCGTGATCGTCACCTCGGCAGAGACCGACGAGGAAGCCAAAGAGCTCCTCAAGGTACTCGGAATGCCGTTCCGCGAACAGTAGGAGGGGAGAACTTGGCCAAGAAGTCGTTGATCGCCAAGTCGCAGCGCCCCCAGAAGTACAAGGTGCGCGGCTACAACCGGTGTCGTGAGTGCGGGCGCTCCCGCGCGTACCTGCGGCAGTTCGGACTCTGCCGGCACTGCTTCCGCCAGCACGCGCTCCGTGGCGAGATCCCGGGCGTACGCAAGGCAAGCTGGTAAGGGGGCGAGGCGCATGGTGATGACAGATCCGATCGCTGACATGCTGACCCGCGTGCGCAACGCGAGTTCCGCACGCCACGAGGCGGTCGACATCCCGGCATCGCGCGTCAAGGAGGCCATCGCGGTCATCCTGCGCGATGAGGGATTCATTCAGAGCTTCGAGCGGATCAACGAGGGACCGCAGGGCATCCTGCGCGTGCACCTCAAGTACGGCCCGGAGCGCAAGCGGGTACTGATGGGCCTCCGCCGCATCTCGCGTCCCGGCCTGCGCGTCTACGCGCGCAAGGACCAGATGCCGCGCGTTCTCGGCGGCATCGGCGTCGCGGTCGTCTCGACGTCCCACGGCATCGTCACCGACACGGAGGCACGGCGCCTCGGCCTCGGCGGCGAAGTGCTCTGCTACATCTGGTAGGGAGGTGATGACGTGTCCCGCATAGGCAAGCGGCCGATCCCGGTTCCGTCCGGGGTGAAGGTGGAGCTCGACGGCAGCGCCGTCCGCGTGGAGGGGCCGAAGGGCGTCCTCACGAGGAAGCTGAACCCGCAGATCCAGGTATCGCTGCAGGGCGAGGAAGTCGTCGTCACCCGCCCGAGCGACGCGCCGAAGCACAGGGCCCTGCACGGGCTCACGCGCACGCTCGTCGCCAACATGGTGCAGGGCGTGTCGACCGGCTTCGAGAAGCGCCTCGAACTCGTCGGCATCGGTTACCGCGCTGCCAAGCAGGGCGAGAAGCTCGTGCTGACGGTCGGTTACTCGCACCCGGTGGAGATCAATCCGCCGCAGGGCATCACGATCCAGGTGCCGGCGAACAACGCGATCCTGGTGCAGGGTGCCGACCGCGAACAGGTCGGCGAGGTCGCCGCGCAGATCCGCCGCGTCCGTCCGCCCGAGCCCTACCAAGGCAAGGGCATCCGCTACCAGGGCGAGTTCGTCCGCCGCAAGGTCGGCAAGACCGGTAAGAAGTAAGGAGGGGCTGACATGGCAGAGAAGGCGTCCCTGACGGCGCGCGAGCGCCGCCACCGCCGGTTGCGCAAGCGCATCTACGGCACGGTCGAGCGGCCCCGCCTTGCGGTCTTCCGCTCGCTGAGGCACATCTACGCACAGCTCATCATCGACGGCGAGAGCCGCACAGTGCTCTCGGTGTCCTCACTGGATCCGCAGCTCCGTGAAGCCGGGGTCGACGGCAAGTCCGACATGGCGCACCGCGTCGGACAACTGCTCGGGGAGCGCGCTCTCGCTGCCGGCATCGAAGCCTGCGTCTTCGACCGCGGCGGCTACATCTACCACGGTCGCATCGCGGCCCTGGCCGAGGGTGCGCGCGCCGCGGGACTGAAGTTCTAGGAGGTCTCGTATGGCGAGAGGAAGAGAGCGCCGTCCCGAGCGGGACAGCGAGTTCCAGGAGAAGGTCGTCTCGATCAACCGCGTCGCGAAGGTCGTCAAGGGCGGCCGCCGCTTCAGCTTCTCCGTCGTCGTGGTCGTCGGCGACCAGGCCGGACGCGTCGGGATCGGGCTCGGCAAGGCCCAGGAGATCCCCGACGCGATCAAGAAGGGCATCGAATCCGCGAAGAAGCACCTCATCAAGGTGCCGCGCGTCGGCTCGACGATCCCGCACGAGGTGCTCGGCACCTTCGGCGCCGGCTCGGTGCTCCTGAAGCCGGCCAAGGCCGGTACCGGGGTCATCGCCGGCGGTCCGGTGCGCGCCGTGCTCGAGCTCGCCGGCATCCGCGACATCACGACGAAGTCGCTCGGCACATCGAACCCCAACAACGTCGTCTACGCGACCATGGCCGGGCTGCGCGACCTGCGTTCCGCCGACGAGGTCCTCCGGCTGCGCGGCAAGATCGTAGCGCAGACGGAGCCGGTCGGCGCTCCCGAGGAAGCCGCGCCCCAGGCGATCGGCTAGGAGGACAAGATGCTCAAGATCACGCTCGTGCGCTCGCCGATCGGCTACGCCAAGGACCAGCGCGCGACCGCGGAGGCGCTCGGACTGCACAAGCTGCACCATAGCCGCGTGCACGACGACACCCCTGCAATCCGCGGAATGCTGCACAAGATCCGTCATCTGGTAGAGGTCGAGGAGGTGCCGGCCGATGCGGCTCAATGATCTGCGCCCGAACCCTGGTGCGAAGACGGCGCCGAAGCGCCTCGGCCGCGGCATCGGCTCGGGTCTCGGAAAGACGTCCGGCAAGGGCCACAAGGGACAGAACGCACGGGCCGGCGGCGGCGTGCGTCCCGGCTTCGAGGGCGGCCAGCTGCCGCTGCAGCGCCGCCTGCCGAAGCGCGGCTTCCGGAGCCCCGACAAGGTCCAGTACACGCTCGTCAACCTCGAGCGGCTGCAGGACGTCCCCGAGGGGACGCTCGTGAACCCGCAGTACCTGCTCGAGTCGGGCATCCTGCACCGCATCAACGGCCTCGTCAAGGTGCTCGGCCGCGGTGAGCTGACGAAGCGCCTCACGGTGCAGGCGCACGCCTTCAGCCAGTCCGCGCGCGAGAAGATCGAAGCGCTCGGCGGTAAGGCAGAGGTACTCTGATGTTCCAGAACATGGAGCAGATCGCGCGCACGGGAGATCTCCGGCGGCGGATCCTGTTTACGCTGCTGATGTTTGCCGTCTTCCGCCTCGGCGTCTACATCCCCGTTCCTGGAGTGAACGCCGCGGCCCTGCAGACGCTCATCCAGTCGAATCAGGTGACGCTGTTCGGCCTGCTGAACCTCTTCTCGGGCGGCGCATTCTTTACGTTCTCCGTGTTCGCGATGAGCATCGTGCCCTACATCAACGCGTCGATCATCATGCAGCTCCTGACGGTCGTGATCCCGCGCGTCGAGGAACTGCAAAAGGAAGGCGCCGAAGGGCAGAAGAAGATCAACCAGTGGACGCGCTACCTCACCGTGGGGCTGGCGCTCGTCCAGGCGTTCGGCACGACGGTCACGCTGAACCACCTGACGACGGTGAACGGCGCCAGCGTCGTGACCTCGCCTGGCATCGGCTCGATCCTCTTGATCGTGATCGTGCTGACGGCGGGCTCCGTGTTCCTGATGTGGAAGAT
>JAKAPV010000165.1 GCA_021806845.1 Bacillota bacterium
CTTTTGGACCTGCCCGAAGTGCAGGAGCTCCCATGATCGCGACATCAACTCCGCGCAGAACATCCTGGCCGCAGGGCTTGCGGCAGCTGCCTGTGGAGGGGCTGTAAGACCGGCGCGTAGCAACGCCGGCGCGCTCCGCTGAAGCAGGAAATCCCCGGGGCGACCCTGGGAATCCCCTTCGTTTACGAAGGGGAGGAGGTCAATCTTTGAACGGGGGATGTCTCGACGGACAGCTATCTCCTTAAGCGCGGCGAGGTCGCGCGCAGGCTCGCAATCTTACTGCTCGGCTGCCGTATCGGCGACGAGGTGCCCAGCATCGCGACACTCGCCGCGAAATACGGCGTCGGACGCGGTACGGTGCAGGCGGCACTCGACCTTCTGCGTATCGAGGCAGCGCTGGAGATCGCCACCCGCGGCCCGGCTGCCAGCGTCCTGGCGGCCTGCGACCGCGGCCGCCTTTGGCAGGCGGTCGGCCGTCGCGGCCTCATGCTGCTGCTGCCCTTGCCATATTCCCTGCGAGTCATGGGGCTCGCCACCGCGCTTGCCCGGACCTTGCGCGGCTGCGCCGTGTCGCACAGCCTCGCCTACATGCGCGGTGCGCGCAGCCGACTGGAGGCCCTGGCGGAGGGACGCGCGGACCTTGCGGTCACCTCGCGGCTCGCCGCCGACGAGGCGCTCGCCGTCGCCGGGCTGGACGTCGAGATCCTGCTTCGGCTCGGACCGGAGACCTATGCCGGAGCGCAGGGATGGCTGGTGCGCGAGGGGTTCGAATTCTGGCCGGAGCATCCGCTCATTGGCGTCGACCTCGCCTCCGCGGACCAGTCGCTGGCGCCGCGCGAGGCGGCAGCGTGCGGAGTGCCGTCACCGCGATGGGTCGAAGTTCCCTACCTGCGCTGGCAGGCCGCCGTGGCGTCGGGGGAGGTGGACGCGGTGCTCTGGCCGCTCGACGTCGTGCCGAGCCACACCGGCCTCAAGGTGCACCCGACAGATCTCGTCAGCCACCTGATGCCGCGCATGGGGGAGGCCGTCCTGCTCGTACGTCGCGGAGACGAGGCGGTGCGGTCGCTGCTCGCCCCGCTGTTACAGGCTGCGACGCTGCGCGCGATCCAGGTGCAGGTCATGGAGGGGCGGATGGAGCCGACCGAGTAGGCCGTCTGCACAGACTTGTCGCCACGCGCGTATCTTGGGAACTGCCGCCTGGCGTCGATATGCCGCGGCCGTACGGGACGGCAACGCCGTGCAGTTACCTCCCACCGCGCAGGCAGGATCTGCCACGCCGCTGTCGTACAGTATTCTGTACGGAAGCGAGGCGATGTCGGGTGAACTGGGTGCCCGAGTTGGAGCGGCTCCTGCCTGGCAGGGTGGCCAGCGACGAGACCGCACGGGCGGCTGTCGCCGGAGATCTCAGCCCGATGCGGCAGATGCGGCAGATGCGCGGGGAGCCGATGCCGATGCCGGACGCGGTGGTGCGGCCCCGAGCGACGGAGGACGTGCAACAGGTCATGCGCTTTGCGAGTGCGCGCGAGATCGTCGTGGTCCCGCGAGGCGGTGGATCTGGCGTCGTGGAGGCCGTGGCTGCGGCTCCCGGCAGCATCGTGGTGGACCTCAGGTCGATGGACCGCATCGGCCCGATCGACGCGGCAAGCGGCATCGTGGAGGTTGAGGCGGGGTGTACAGGCGCAGCTCTCGAGCAAGCGCTCGCCGCGCAGGGCCTGACGCTCGGCCACTATCCGCAGTCGATCGCGGTTGCGACGATCGGAGGGCTCGTCGCGACGCGCAGCAGCGGGCAGTACTCCACGCGCTACGGCAACATCGAGGATATTCTGCTGGCCCTGGAAGCGGTAACGGGCTCTGGCGAGGTGCTGCGGCTCGGACACCCGCCGCGCCGCTCGCTCGGCCCGGAGGTGCTGCCGCTCTTCGTGGGATCCGAGGGGACACTCGGCGTGATCACGCGCCTGACGCTCGCGGCGCAGGCGCTGCCGGAGGCGGAGCGCTTCGCCGCGTACGGCTTTCGCGGGATGGCGGAGGGCATCGAGGTGATGCGCCGCCTCGCGCGTGCCGGGCTTCCCATCGGCCTTCTACGCCTCTACGATGCGGCCGACGCGGCGCACAGCTTCGGCGCGGTGCTCGGCGAGGTTGTGCCGGGGGCCCTCCTCCTCATCTCGACGCTGGGCCCTCGGGAAGTAGCGGACGCAGGCGCCCTCGCGGCCGAGCGGATCGCACTCGCCGCAGGAGGGGATGCACTCGGCGCTCCGGCCGCGGAGCACTGGCTGCGCACCCGCAACGACGTCTCGGAGTGGGCGCAGTACCTCGAGGCCGGCGTCGTCGTGGACACGATCGAATGCGCCGCTCCCTGGACGCGCCTTCCGGCCGCCTACACGGCGGCTGCCGCCGCGGTTCGCGGGCTGCCCGAGGTGGTAGCCGTCTTCGCCCATGTCGCACATGCCGGATCCACCGGTGCCAGTCTCTACTTCACCTTCGGCGCGGTCCCCGGCGAGGCGGCGCAGGCAACCTCTGTGCATCGCGAGGTCTGGGGGACGCTGCTGGAGGCAGTGCGGGGAGAAGGAGCGACCGTGTCCCATCACCATGGTGTCGGGCGGGTGCGCCGCCCGTGGGCCTGGCAGGAGCGCGCCGCCGAGCGGCCGCTGCTCGCGGCCGTGCGGGAGAGGCTGGACCCACTGCACCTCCTGAACCGGGGCGCGCTCTGGGAGGATGCATGACCGCCGAGGCACCCGCCTGGGTGCGAGAACGAGAGACGGGATGGCAGAGCCTCACGGGCGAACTCTTCGACGTGCTTGTGGTGGGCGGCGGCATCGCCGGGGCCGGCATTGCCTGGGAGGCGGCGTGCAGGGGTTTCCGCACGGCCCTGGTCGAGGAGCGGGACTGGGCGGGGGGCACCTCGTCCCGCTCATCGAAGCTGGTGCACGGCGGCTTGCGCTACCTGCCGCATGGCGAGGTGCGTCTGGTCCGCGAGGCGGGGCGCGAGCGCGAGATACTCGCGCGGCTGGCACCGCACCTCGTGCGGCCGCTGCCTTTCCTCATACCGGTCTACCGAGGGGTGGGCAGGCCCCTGTGGGAGATCGCCATGGGCGTATGGCTGCATGACCGGCTGACAGGAGTGCCGCAGAGCCACCGGCGCGTGGCCCTCGACCCCGCAGTCTTGCGCACAGAGGAACCCGCCCTCGAGGGCGTCGGGCTCATGGGCGGCATCCGCTACTTCGAGGCCCGCACCGATGACGCGCGCCTCGTCTACACCATCGTCCAGGCGGCGCGTGCAGCGGGCGCCGTCGCCCTGAGCCGCGTCCGCGCCGGCGAAGTCTCCCTGCGACGCGGCATGGGGGAAGTGGAGGTCGAGGACCGCGCGGAGGGACGACGCGGCACCGTGCGGGTGCGTGCAGCCGTCAACGCAACCGGTCCCTGGGCCGCCGGACTCGATCCGGGCGGTCCGCCGATCGCGCTCGGCCGGGGTATCCACCTCGTCTTCCCTCGCGCGCGATTGCCACTGCGACATGCTGTGGTGCTCCCCTCTACCGACGGTGGCAATACGTTCGCCATCCCGCGAGGGAGGGTCTCCTACGTCGGCACGACGGACCGTCTCTACACCGGTGACCCGGCGTGGCCGGACGTGCCTCAAGAGGACGTCGACTATCTCTTCGCCGTGCTCGGGCGGGTCCTGCCGCGTCTCGGCCTGCAGCCGCGCGATCTCCTCGCGGTCTACTCCGGCGTGCGACCGCTCGTCGCGCACGAAGGCGTGAAGGGTACGGCGGAACTCTCCCGACGGAGGTCGGTGCGGGTCGGGGCGGACGGACTCATCAGCGTGCGCGGCGGCAAGTTGACAGGATTCCGGGGCGTTTCGCGGGAGGTTCTGGAACTGCTCGGGCGCCGGATGGGACGTCCCCCGTCGGCGGCAAAGGCCGTGCAGCCGCTGCCGGGAGCGGCCGACGAGGACTACCTGCGCCTCTTGCCCGAGCGGCTTGCGGCCGGGTTCGGCGTGCCCGCGGATGCCGCAGAGGAACTGCTCTGGCGCCACGGCCGCCGGGCGGAGGAGGTGCTGCAGTACGCCGAAGGACGTCCCCATGGGCTGGCGTTCGTGCATGGCGGCTCTGGGCTCCTCTGGGGGGAGGTGGACTGGACGGTTGCCCATGAGGAGGTCCTGCAGCTTTCCGACCTGCTGATCCGCCGCACGGGGTTCCTCTGGTTCTCGGGCGACGACGATCCTCAGGGCGCGCTCCTGACGGTGGCGCAACGCATCGCGCCAGTGCTCGGGTGGAGCGGCGACAAGATCGCGGAGGAGGTGGCGTCCTGCCGTCGTGAGGCGCACCTGGATAGACTCGAGGCTCTGCGTGGCCGCGCGTAAGGTCGGGTTATGCGGGAGCATCCGGGCGATTGCAAGCGCAGGCATGTGCAACGCATCTCTGACCAGGGTGCGGGATACGCGGTAGAGACCATGTCGGAAGAGCCGGAACGGGGGGCGGATATGGCAAGATGCGCTGGACGACTGGACCGAGCGGAACCGCTTTGGGTCTGCGCAGCGTCCAAAGTACAGCCGCGCGCACAGTCCCACCGTCGGAGGGCGGGAATTTTCTTCGATCCACAGCTTCCCGAAAAGGTCGTCCGCTTTGCCGATCTGCCGGGCGTCGCGGGAATAGTGTTGTTCCTCTCTTAGGCCGCGACGCCCGCACTCGGCGGAATGTTCATCCGTTTGGCGGGCTGGTCGGCGATCTTCCCGCCAACGCACCCGTTGGCGCCCCTGCCCTGCTGGGTGTGCGCAAGATCGCGGATGCCCGCAGTCCTGCATGCACTTTCTCGGTGAAGTACATGTTTGTAGACAAGGGGATCTGCTTGAGCATGCGGACATGGTAAGCTAAAGAAAGCGTTCGGTAGCCACGGGGCGTGGACGATTTCGTCCACGCCCCGCTTGTCTAAGATTCACTGTCGTCCCGGCAGCGGGTGTTCCGACTGAGCCGGCATGCCGTACTCCACCCGAGAGAGGACGTGGTCACTGTACCGTACCTTCGGTTTAGTAAGGATCGCATGCGCGGCACCGTTCCTTCCGGATCCGGATGGCCACCCATCATCCAGGGAGGAATGGGCGTCGCGGTTTCGCATTGGCCCCTCGCGCGCGCGGTTTCCATGGCAGGACAGCTCGGCGTTGTTTCCGGAACCGGCATCGACACAGTTGTGGTGCGACGCATGCAGGACGGCGACATCGGCGGCCACGTCCGCCGGGCCCTCGCCGCCAGTCCGTGGTCTGCGCTCGCTGAGCAGTTTGTAGCACGCTACTTCCGCCCAGACGGGCGATCTTCTGACCAACCCTATGCCAGGCTGCCGATGTGGACGCTCACATCGAACCACTGGCGCAAGGCGGTCGCGATGTTGTCTGGATACGTGGAGGTCTGGCTGGCGAAGCACGGCCACGGGGGTCGTGTCGGTATCAACCTGCTGACCAAAGTGCCGCTTCCCAACCTCGCCGTGTTGTACGGTGCGATGCATGCGGGCGTCGACGTCGTGCTGATGGGGGCCGGAATCCCGCGTGAGATCCCGGGAGCGCTCGACCGCATGGCGCAGCACGAAACGGCGGCACTGAGAATCGATATCGTCGGTGCTCGGGGCGACGACCCTGAGCAGTGGATGCGCTTTGAGCCGGTTGCCTATGAATCCACCGCGACGGATCCTCTGGTGCGTCCTGCCTTTTTCCCGATCGTGGCGGCGCACAGCTTGGCACACATGATGGCCAAGAAGGCAAGTGGCTCGATTCAGGGGTTTGTGATCGAGGGGCCGACCGCCGGAGGCCATAACGCGCCTCCCCGCGGGCCGGAACGTCTCGACCAGACGGGCCAGCCGGTCTACGGCGAGCGCGACGTCGTCGATCTCGATGAGGTTGCGAAACTCGGCTATCCGTACTGGCTCGCCGGCGGGTTCGGGTTTCGCGGCAGCCTTGCGCAGGCGCAGGAGCAGGGCGCGGCAGGCATCCAGGTCGGTACGCTCTTCGCCTTTTGCGAGGAGTCCGGATTGACGGCCGACATCCGCAAGCAGGTCATCTCCGCGGTAAAAACGGGGAACTTGGCCGTTCGCACCGACCCCTTGGCGTCTCCGACCGGATTTCCGTTCAAGGTTGTGGAGCTTGAGCAAACGCTCTCGCAAACCGAGGTCTACGCCGACCGCCGCCGTGTGTGTGATCTCGGGTACCTGCGCGAGGCCTACCGGGAGGAGAGCGGGCGCGTAGGCTACCGCTGCCCCGCGGAACCGATCCGCGATTACGTGGCGAAGGGAGGCAACGCCGCGCAGACGCAAGGGCGCAAGTGCCTTTGCAACGGTCTGATGGCCTCGGCAGGTGTGCCGCAGGTGCAAAAGGACCACGCACTCGAGCAACCGATCGTCACGAGCGGCGACGAGATCCTGCGCATCCACGAGTTGCTCGGGGACCATGGCTCGTACTCGGCGCGGGATGTGATCGACTACCTCATGGACCGGCGGCGCGACGACGAAGGTCAATGCGCGGCGTCCCGCCCTCTCGCTGCGAAGGCTGATTGGGGCCCGACCTCCTGATTGCCGGTCTGGTGACGTCGCACCTGCGCGACCAGCGCCTTTAGTCCTGTGGCCATGTAGCAGCCGGGGCTCCGATCAAGAGCAGAAAGCCCGGCAGCAGCGAGGTCACTGGGCGGGCAGCGGGGTATCCGATTCGGCGGGGCCTGCCTCGTCGACTCGGTGCAGCAGCATCGTCTGCTCCGCTTCCAGCTCCCTGCGGCGCAGCAGGAGCTCCCGCTGCTGATCGAGTTCATCGAGCAGCGCAGC
>JAKAPV010000166.1 GCA_021806845.1 Bacillota bacterium
CCGATCTCCGCCTCGCCGTACGTGCGGTGGTCTCCCTGCACGCCGACCGTGCGGACGCCGGGAAGCACCGCAAACCACTGCCAGATCTCGGCGTCCGCTCCGGCGCGCTCGATCTCCCGCCGCACGACGTAGTCCGCGCGCCGCAGGAGATCCAGCCGATCCTTCTGGACCTCGCCGACCATGCGGATGGCGAGCCCCGGTCCCGGGAACGGCTGGCGCCGCACCAGGCTGCGCGGCAGACCAAGCTCTTCCCCGAGCAACCGGACCTCGTCCTTGAAGAGCTCGCGCAAGGGCTCGAGCAGCTTGAAGCGCAGGTCTTCCGGCAAGCCGCCCACGTTGTGGTGGCTCTTGATCACATCCGCCTTGCCCGGCCCGGACTCGATCACGTCGGGGTAGAGGGTGCCCTGCACGAGCCAGTCGATCGGCCCGAGCTTTTCCGCTTCCTCCTCGAACACGCGGATGAAGAGGTTGCCGATCTTCTTGCGCTTTTCCTCCGGGTCCGTGACCCCTCGCAGGGCCTCGAGGAACCGGTCCTCCGCCCGCACATGGATGAAGCGCAGCGACCGGCCGGCGAACGCCTGCTCCACCTCCTCCGCCTCTCCTTGGCGCAAGAGGCCGTGGTCGACGAAGACCGCGGTCAGGCGCTCGCCGATCGCACGCTGGACGATCGCCGCGGCGACGGCGGAATCCACCCCGCCTGAGAGCGCGACAAGGGCGGAGCCGTCTCCGACGGCCTGCCGGATCCGTTCCACTTCGATCTCGAGGAAAGAGCCCATGTTCCAGCCGCCGTGCAGTCCCGCAACGCGGAAGAGGAAGTTGCGCAGGATGTCCCGTCCGTGGTCCGTATGCACGACCTCCGGGTGGAACTGGACCGCATAGATCCTGCGTTCCGCATCGCCCATGGCGGCGCACGGCGCCCCTTCACTCTCGACGAGCAGAGAGAAGCCCGGAGGCAGCGACTCGACGCGGTCGCCGTGGCTCATCCAAACCCGAAATTCCTGTGGCACGTCCGCCAGCAGGAGGTCTTCGTGCGTCGTCGCGCGGCGAGCGCGCGCGGGCCCGTACTCCGGAGTGCCGGGGTCCACCTGGCCGCCCAGTGCGAAGGCCAGCCACTGCATGCCGTAGCAGATGCCCAGCATGGGAAGGCCGCTGTCGAGGATCCGTTGGTCCGGCGTCGGCGCCCCCTCGCGGTACACGCTGTCTGGTCCGCCGCTCAGAATGAGCGCGCTTGGGTGCTTCGCCATGATCTCCTCGTAGGAGGCGGTCACGGGTATGATCTCGGCGTAGACGCCCTGCTCGCGCACTCTGCGCGCAATAAGCTGTGCATACTGCGCCCCGAAGTCCAGCACAATCACAGTTTCGTTCACGATGTAAGCGCCTCCGGGCGCAGGGCGAGGATCTCGGGATGATTGCGGAAGCGGCCCGCATAGTCAAGGCCGTAACCAACGACAAACGCATCGGGAATGCGGAACCCGACGTAATCGATCGGCACGTCCACCTCGCGGCGGTCCACCTTGTCGAGCAGCGCACAAACCTTGATGCTGCGCGGACCGCGCTGCTTTAGCGTCTCCAGGAGGAAGCGGATTGTGTGCCCCGTGTCCACGATATCCTCGACGAGCAGCACGTCACGGCCCTTGATGTCTTCCGTCAGATCCTTGATCACGCGCACGTCGCCTTGGGACACGGAAGCGTCGCCATATGAAGAGACAGCCATAAAATCCAGTTCGACAGGGCCTTTGATCTCGCGAACGAGATCCGCGGCGAAGATCACGGCACCGCGCAGGATGGTAACCGCAAGCAAGGGATCCGAGTGGTCGCGGTCTGCGGAGACCTCTTCACCGAGTTCCTGCACGCGCTTTGCGATTGCCTCGCGCCGCAGGAGGATGCGTTCGACTTCGTCCATTGCAGCTAGGCCAAGCCGGCCCGGCCATTCACTCCTTCCTACATCGCCAGAATGCAACAAGAAAACAGGAATCGGCCCTTGGCGACGCGCGCCGTGGCCGAAGAACCCTTTCTTGCAGAGTACCAGCCTTGCGCGTCCAGGGGAAGACACGCGACGACAAGATTAGCCTGTCCCGCGGGCAAGTTCAGTCAGCGCGGCAGCGCGCAATAGCCGCAGTCCTGCGGCTGGCTCTCCGCCTGCGCTCAGCTCGATTCGGTCTTCGCGTCGCCATCCCCTGATCTCTGTCGCATCGCTGCCAGCGTGAAAGTAGGCGCGGGTCGACGGGCCAAGGCTCCACACGAGATCGCTCTCAGAGATTTGCACACGCGCATCCATCCACGCCACAGCGGGCGCCGCCTCGCTAGCCCACCCGAGCGATTGCGCCGCGACTGCGTACGCCGTCCAGCTATCGAGGTCCAAGAGTTCCTCTGGAGCGACGGGCTCTAGCGAGATCGGCCCCGCCGGCGAAGTCAGCAGCGCCTGGGCCCCGCGCGGTCCCGTGGCGCCTGCAAGCTGAGCGATCGCGGCAGGTGAGAAGACGGCGGGAGCCTGCGGCCGGTCCCTGACATGCGCCGCAGCGGCCCAAGGGCGCTCCGCAGCGAACCGCGCGGCGAGGCGCGACAAGTTGGCCGGCCTGAGGTACGGAAGGTCGGCGGGCATCAGGAGCAGTCCCTCCGCGTCCGCAGCGGCTGCGGCCATGGCCGCCACAGCGACGGACGCGCCGAGTCCTTCCGCGCTGCGCGCGTTCTCGACCAATGTGAGTCTCTCGTGCGAAGTCGCGGCGAGCGCCGCGCGATGCAGGCCGCTTGCCTGCGGGACGACGACGAAAACCTGTCCGTCCACCGCCTGCGCCATCGCCTTGACGGTACGTGAAAGGACCGTCTCCCCTGGTCCTGCGGGCAGCAGCAGTTTGGGCGCACCGAAGCGCTCCGCGGCTCCTGCTGCCAGCACGGCGCCGCAGAGCGCCATTCAGCGCCCGCTAAGGCTGCTGCCGCCGCGACCATGGCGCTGGGCGACGATCTCAGCCACGATGGATATCGCGATCTCTTCCGGACTCTTTGCGCCGATGTCCAGGCCGATCGGCGCGAAGAGCTTGGATCTGCCCCCCTCTGGCAGCCGCTCGCGGGACTGGAGCCCGACCAGCATGCGCTCGCGGCGCCCGCGAGAGCTTAGAAGGCCAACGTACGGCGCGTCCGAAGACAGCGCATGGGCGAGGGCGGCTTCGTCGCGCTCCATCTGGTGCCCCATCACTACGACATAGCTGGATCCCCCCAGCGGCACCGTCTTGTACTGCGCCGGCTGCAGGACGGAGATGATGTCGGCATCCGGAAACCGTGCGGCGGAAGCCATGGCCGGACGCGGGTCGACCACGTGAACCCGCATGCCGACGCCGTGGGCGAAACGGACCAGTGGCTGCGCGTCGTCGCCGGCTCCAAAGACGACAAGCCTCGGCCGTTCGGGCGAAATGTCGATATAGATGTGGGAAGCCTGCGGGCCGAAGCGCTCCGCAGCGCTTGCTCCCGGCTGGCCCGCCAGTTCCCCCGCGCGCGTTTTCACCGCGGCGTCGAGGGCGGGACTGCCCAGAGTGCCGACCGTTTCACCCTGCTTCAACACCAGCTGGCGCAGTTCCCCGGCACGCGCAGCGTCGAGGGCCACAGCGCGCACGGCGCCATCCCCCGCGAGCACGGCTTCGAGCCATGCGTCGTAGGCCGCCGCCGCTTCTCCCTGCGGCAAGGGTTCCAGGAGCACATCTACGATGCCGGGGCAACCCATGCCGTACCCGAAAATGCTCTCGTCGGCAGTGTCGTAGCGAAGCACGCGCGGGCGATGATCGGCCTGGGCCCGCTGCGCCTCCAACGCGACCTCACCTTCGAGGCATCCTCCCGAGATGAGGCCCGCGACTTCGCCGTCTGCCCCCACGAACAGCTTCGCTCCCTCGCGCTGGTACGCAGACCCCTCGACGGCGACCACCGTGGCGAGGGCGCCGGCGCGACCGGCGCGCAGCGCTCCGAGTGCCATCGTCAACACATCGCGGTCTGTCATGCCGGTAGCCTCCCTTCCCGCACGCGCCGCGCGAGATGCGTGAGCGTGTGCGGATCATGCATATCCCAGAGCAGGTCGATGTAGGGCAGCGCGGCTTGCATGCCGCGCTGCAGCGGCGCGAACCCTTGCGTGCCAGCCAGTGGATTGAGCCAGAAGACGTACGCGCATCTCGATCGGATCTCTGCCATGGCCCACCCGAGCACCGCGACGTCGCCGGTGTCCAGCCCATCGCTCGCAATAAGCACCACACTGTCGCGCGACAGAAGGCGCCCGTGCTCGCGGAGAAGCGTCCGGAGCGCAGTTCCGATCCGCGTCCCGCCGCCGTATCCCTCACCCAGTGAGGTTAAGGACAGCGCAGTTCCCTTCGCCCGGCGCAGCTGCTGTGTGACGCGGCGCAGCTGGGTCGAGAAGAGGAAGACTTCGGCCCTTCGCGAGCGGCGGACGAGCGCGCGCCCCAGGCGCAGAATGCCCGCGCTCTCCGCATCCATGGAGCGGCTGCCGTCGCAGAGCAGCACTACCCGTGGGGGCCGCGGACGCCGGCGTCGCCGCTGCAGGCGCAAAATCTCTCCCTGGCTCGAGAGCGCTGCGTGCAGGCTGCGGCGCAGGTCGATGCGAGGACCGTCCCCCGCGCGGTAACGCCTTCCCCTGCCCATCCGCAGTGAAGCCAGGAAGGCGTCCGCCTCCCGCAGTGCTGCAGACGGCGCATCCTCAGAGATCCTTGCCGGCTGGGCCGTGAGGCGGGCAGCGGGGCTGTAGCGCGAGCGCTCACCAAGCGCCTCTTCGCTTCGACCCGATCTCTCTCCCTGCAGCATCCTGCGGAACCCGGCATCCGCAACGCTCTCAGATGCGCCGGCTTGCCCGGCGTCGGTCGGCGGAGCGGCCCGCGTCTCGTCTGGCGCCAGGTCGTGTCCGCGCAGCCAGCGTGCATACAGCCGATCGAAGACGGACTGCGCCTCCCGACTGCGGCAGAGGGAGCCTCGCAAGGCGAGACGGAAGTCCTCGGCGTCTCCCAGATCCACGCTCAGCAAGGCTTGGAAGGCAAGGATCTCTTCCGCAGGGGAAAGGCCAATACCAAACCGGCGCATGCCTGCCGACAACTCGGGAATTCGCTTGCGCAGCGCGGCAGGCAGCGCGTCGTTCACTGCTGGTCCCCTCCTGCAGCCGAAAGCAGCGTGTCGATTTCCGCAAGCGCTAGCTCAAGATCCGACTGGTCTTTAAGGAAGGTGCCGGCCGTGGTGGTCACCGTTTCAGCGTCGAGACGGCTGCGGCCAAGCAGTTGCAGTGCGCGCGCCCAATCTAGAGCCTCGGCAACCCCAGGGGCCCGCCCCAGAGGAAGTTCGCGCAGCTGCGCCATGAAACGTGCAACCTGCCGTCCCAGTCGCGCGTCGAGCGCAGGTATGCGCGCGAGGAGGATCTCCTCTTCACGCTCAGGGGAGGGATAGTCCACCCAGTGGTAGAGACAGCGCCTGCGCAGCGCGTCCGAAAGATCTCGGGTCCGGTTCGAGGTCAGTATGACGCGCGGGCGTTCGGCTGCCCGCAGAGTGCCCATCTCCGGAATCGTCACTTGGAATTCTCCGAGCAGTTCGAGGAGGAAAGCCTCGAACTCCTCGTCGGCTCGGTCAACCTCGTCAATGAGCAGAACGGGAGCCGGTGGAGTCTTCGTGATCGCGCGCAGTAGGGGACGCTCGAGAAGGTACTCCCTCGTGAACAAGCCGGAGGAAAGGGCCGCCAACCTTTCCGGCTGTGCCTCGGCAAGGCGGATGGCGAGCAGCTGCTTTGGGTAGTCCCACTCGTACAGCGCCGCAGCGGAATCCAGGCCCTCGTAACATTGCAGGCGGATGAGCTCCGTGTCCAGGTGCTGTGCCAAGACCTTCGCAAGCGCCGTCTTGCCGACGCCGGCAGGTCCCTCGAGCAGCAGTGGCTGGTCGAGGGCAAGCATGAGGTGAAGAGAGGTTGCAAGCGTGCGGTCGGCCACATATCCATGCGTGCGCAGCGCATCCGCGATGCGCGCGATCCTGTCTTCGATGTCGCGTCTCTCCGTTCGTTGGGCGGCTCCCAACGCAATACTACCATTTGCTGTCCGGGCGGCTTCAACTCGGCGCCGTCGGGCAAGCGTAACTGGATTGTGCGAAGGAGCGCTAGCCACATTTCTGTTACGGTCGGCTGCCCTGCAGGGGGCTTGTCAGCAGCTCCAGCGCAGCCTTGACGCGCTGCTCGAAGTCGTCTTCCACCACCGGGGGGATGGGGTCCTCCGGCGGACTCACCCCAAGGATGCCGGCGATGATATGCATGGCCGCGATGTCTTCACTGTCCTTAGGGCCCGAGATCTCCTTGTACATGAGAAGGGTGTGGGTAGCGGCGTCCCGGTTGCCCATCCGCAAGTGGCAGATGGTCGACTCCGACAAAAGTGCCGCGACGATGGGTCCCGGAACGTCATCCTGCGATGCAAGCGCAGCATTGAGATGCACCAGCGCCTCTTCGTGCCGGCCCAGCTGACGCAGAGCGGTTCCAAGGTTTGTGCGCGCCTTTGCCTGGGTTATCGGCCTGGTGGCGCGATACACGATCGCCTCAAAAAGCGAGCAGGCTGCCTGCGGCCCCTGCAGGACCGAAATGGTGATCGCTTCGCCAAGCTGTGACTCCGCGTGGAATGGCAGCTTGCGAAGGTAGTGCGCTGCACGCCGGTACGCCTCGTAGGCTTCCGCGTAAAGATGCATCCCTAATAGGACGTTGGCTTTGGCATACCAGGCGGTCCCGAGTTCGCGACGTTTTTGGAAGCGCCCAAAGGACTCAATGGCTT
>JAKAPV010000167.1 GCA_021806845.1 Bacillota bacterium
TCGTGAGCGAGCATTTCTCGGCCAGCTACTTCTCGGGAGACGACTTCGCCTCGAGCGTGCTCGGCGGCCCGACACCAAACCCGGACCGCCTGCGCGAACGCCTGCTCGAACTTTTGCGGGCCCGGACGCGAACGGGCCTGTCGCGCGAGGCCGTAGACCGATCGTGCCGCAAGTCGATCGGGGAGTTCGTAGCGCTCTTCAACTCGCCGGAGGCCGTCGCCCACAGCTTCACGGAATATGCTCTGCGGGGGCTCGATCTCTTCGACGCCCTGGACGCCCTGGACGCGGTCCGCTACGAGGATATCGAACGGCGCTTCCACGAACACCTCGACCAGCCGCGGATCGCTGCGTCGATCATAGACTGCGCCTGACTCAAGTAGGTTCTCAAAGCGGTGTGACCATACTAGCGGCAGGAAATTCCACCGCAGGAGGCACTCCGGATGAAGAACCTGCGCAGATTCCTCTTCACCCTTGTCGGCGCCTTCGTGCTGGGCGCCGCGTTTGCCGGGGGCAACTGGGTCGCCTCGGACGCCCTGCAGGCCTACTCGCCGCCGCCCAACTTCACCAGCAAACCGCTTGTCCTGACGGGCGGCCTGAATGCCAACACCATACCCAAGATCGTCAGCCTGGCAAGTCCCGCAGTCGTCAAGATCATGACGCTCGTCCCCCAGCAGCAGCAGCTGACCTTTCCGGGCTGGCCATTTCCCCTCTACCAGCCGCAGTCCCCGCAGTACGCACAGGGCATCGGCTCCGGGTTCATCTTCGACAAGTCCGGCTACATCCTGACGAACGACCACGTCATCCAAGGCGCGGTGCAGATCCAGGTGCAATTGGTCGGATACAAGCAGCTCTTTGCGGCCAGGGTCGTCGGCGCGGACTACTCGACGGATCTTGCCGTGCTGCGCGTCTCCGCACCGCGGCCGCTGCCCATCCTGCCGCTCGCTTCGAATACGCCGCCGCTGATCGGCAGCTTCGCGCTCGCCATCGGCAATCCGTACGGACTCTCGCACACGGTTACCCTGGGCGTCGTGTCGGCGGAGGGGAGGCCCCTCTCGATCGGGAACCGGAGCTACAAGAACCTCCTCCAGACCGATACCGCGATCAACCCCGGCAATTCCGGAGGGCCGCTCCTCAACCTGGAAGGACAGGTCATCGGCATCAATACGGCCGTCGCCTCCCAGGCGCAGGGCATCGGCTTCGCGATCCCGGTCTCGACGGTGCGAGCCATCGTGCCGCAGCTACTGAAGACCGGGTACGTGATCCGGCCGTGGCTGGGCTTATCGGCCCTCACCCTCACCCAGAGCCTGCAGCTGCAGCTCGGGTCACCCGTCTCGCAGGGCGCGGTCGTCTATTACGTGTACCCGGGGACGCCTGCGGCCAAGGCGGGGCTGCGCACCGGCGACGTCATTACGAGGCTCGCCGGCCGCAGAGTGACCGGGGCAACCTCCCTCTCGAGCGTCGAACAGTCCTTGAAGGTCGGCCAACGGGTCAGCGTACAGTTCGACCGCTCCGGGCGGTCGATGTCCGTGCAGCTCGCGCTGGCTGCGCGGCCCAAAGACGTTCCATCCCCGCCGCCGAGCCAGACGGTGCCCTAAGGGGGATGCGCGAACAGTATGGGCATCTTGCGATGCGAACAGTGCAAGGCCCATGCACACATTTGCATAGGTCTTTCAGAGCGGCTGTTCGGCCAACCAAACTGCTCGACCGACGCGCTATACTGGGAGCGCTGGACGGAGTGACAGGCACTGCTGCAGAGCGGTGCTGGCTTGGAGGGACTTGGATTTGCTGAGTGACATCGAGATCGCGGAATCGGCAAAGCTCGAGCCGATCTGGGAGATGGCGAAAAAGCTCGACCTCAACCCAGACGACGTCGAGCCTTACGGAAAATACAAAGGGAAGCTCCCGCTGGAACTCCTGACGCGATACGCGGACCGTCCCGACGGTCGCCTGGTGCTTGTTACGTCGATCAACCCCACCACGGCCGGAGAGGGCAAGACGACGACGGTCGTCGGGCTCGGCCAGGCCTTGAGCCGCATCGGCAAGCGCTCGATCATCGCGCTGCGGGAGCCCTCGCTCGGCCCCTGCATGGGCCTCAAGGGCGGCGCCGCCGGCGGCGGGTACTCGCAGGTCGTCCCGATGGAGGACATCAACCTGCACTTCACGGGAGACTTCCACGCCATCACCTCTGCGCACAACCTACTCGCTGCCATGCTGGACAACCATCTGCAGCAGGGCAACGAACTCGGCATCGACGCCCGCAGCATCACCTGGCCCCGGGTCCTCGACATGAACGACAGGGCCCTGCGCAACATCGTGATCGGCCTCGGAGGCAAGGCGAACGGCGTCCCCCGCGAGGCGCACTTCATGATCACGGTCGCCTCCGAGGTGATGGCGATCCTCTGCCTCGCGACCGGCATCGAGGACCTCAAGCAGCGCCTCGGCAGCGTCGTTGTGGCGAGCAAGTACGACGGATCGCCGGTGCGCGCCCGCGACCTCAAGGCGGAAGGCGCCATGGCGGCGCTCCTCAAGGACGCGATCAAGCCGAACCTCGTGCAGACGCTGGAGAACACACCTGCCATCATCCACGGCGGTCCGTTCGCCAACATCGCCCACGGCAACAACTCGATCCTGGCGACCCGGCTCGCGCTCAAGCTCGCGGACTACGTCGTGACTGAATCCGGGTTCGGCTCGGACCTCGGCGCGGAGAAGTTCATGGACATCGTCGCTCCCTACGCCGGCTTCAAGCCTCAGGCGGTGGTCGTCGTGGCGACCATCCGGGCGCTCAAGCTGCAGGGCGGCGCCTCGGCGAAGGAACTCGGCAAGGAGGACGTCGCCGCCCTGGAGCGCGGCATGGCGAACCTCGAGCACCACGTCGCCATCGTGCGCAAGTTCGGGCTGAACCCCGTCGTCTCGATCAACCGCTTCCCGACCGACACCGCCGCCGAGATTGAACTGCTGCAAAGCCGCAGCCACGCCCTTGGCGTCGAGATCGTCCTCGCCGACGTGTTCGCCCAGGGCGGAAAGGGCGGCGTGGATCTCGCGGAGGCCGTCGTGCGCGCGGCGCAGCGGCCCGGCGACTACCACCCGCTCTACGAGCGATCCCTGCCCTTGCGCGAGAAGATCGAGAAGGTCGCGCAGGAGATCTACGGCGCCGACGGCGTCGACTTCAGCCCTGCCGCCCTGAAGAGCCTGGACACCTTCAAGGAGATGGGCTACGGGGACCTTCCGGTCTGCATGGCCAAGACGCAGTACTCCCTCTCCGACGATCCGAAGAAGCTGGGGCGCCCGACCGGTTTCCGCGTGACCGTGCGTGAGGCGAGGCTGTCCGCCGGCGCCGGGTTCGTCGTCGCGCTCCTGGGCGACATCATGACGATGCCCGGACTGCCGAAGGTGCCCGCGGCGGAGAAGATCGACCTCACACCGGAAGGGCACATCCGGGGGCTATTCTGATGCCGCAGGCCTGGCTGCTCCCTGTACCGTCCCTCCCATTCCGCAGCGATGTCCTGGAGGAGCTGGGGCATGCGGGCGGCGGTCCGGTCTGCCTGTTCCTCGAAGGCTACAGGGGCCCGGCATTGCCGGGCCTCACCCTACTTGCGGAGGGTGCCATGCTCTGCGGTACGGCTGCCCAGCTCCAGGATAGGCTGCAGGAGCTCCCGCCGCCCTGGCGCGACGCCGCGCTTGGGGCCATGCGCCCATCCCCCCGCGCGCTGCGCCTGCGTCGGGGGACGCTGCCGCTCGGCGAACGCACCTACGTCATGGGCATCCTCAACGTGACGCCCGACTCGTTCTCGGACGGGGGTCGTTTTGACCAGGTGGAGGAGGCCTGCGCGCAGGCCCTTGCGATGCAGGCGGCTGGCGCGGACATCATCGACATCGGCGGCGAGTCCACCCGCCACTTCCAGCGCGCGCACCGGCAGGCCGACGCCGCGCGCGGGGTGGCGGCCGGGGGGGAAGTGCCGGTTGCCGAGGAGCTGCGCCGCGTTGTGCCAGTGCTCGATGCGCTGCGCGGGGAGCTCGAGGTGCCCATCTCGATCGACACGTACAAGTGGCCTGTGGCGGAGGCGGCGCTCGAGCGCGGTGCCGAGATCGTCAACGACGTCACGGCGGGACTTGCGGACCCCGAGATGCTCGCGGGCGTTGCCCGCAGCGGCGCAGCCGTCGTGCTGATGCACAGCAAGCACGAGCCGACCTACCACAGGGTGGGCGACGAGGTGCGCAGACACCTGCGCGAGCGCGCAGAAGCGGCCCAGGCGGCGGGTATCCCGCGCGACGCCGTCGTACTGGACCCGGGGTTCGGCTTCGGCAAGGAACCGGAGCACAGTTTCGCCGCCCTGCGCATGCTACCGAGCCTGCGGGCACTCGGGTACGCCGTACTTTCGGCGCCGTCCCGCAAGAGCTTCCTCGGCGCCGCGACCGGCAAGCCGATCGAAGAGCGCGGGGATGCGACCGTGGCGGCAGTCGCGCTTTCGGTCGCGCTGGGGGCGGACATCGTGCGTGTGCACAGCGTCGGCCCTGCCATCGATGCGATACGGGTCGCGGATCGGACGGTGCGGCATTGAGAAAGATTGCGCTGCGCGGCCTCGTGTTCTACGGACGGCACGGCGCCTACCGGCATGAGCGGGGCCTCGGGCAGCCGTTCAGTGTTGACATCGAGATCTGCTATGACTTCCGCGGCGCCGCCGCCTCGGACGCCGTCGAGGACGCCATCGACTACCGCTACGTCTACCGCACGGCGAAGGAGATCTTCGAGGGGCCGAGTTTGCGCCTGCTGGAGACGCTCGCCGAACGGACAGCCCAGGCCATCCTGGCCCGCTTCCCGGAGGCGACGCGGGCCATGGTGCACGTGCGCAAGCCGCATGCGCCGCTCGGCGGGCCGGCGGAGGGCGTCGAGGCGCTGGCGGAGATCGAGCGCGATGCCTGAGGCTGCGATCGGACTGGGCGCGAACCTCGGAGACCGGAGGCGCACCCTGCGCTCCGGTCTCTTCGGCATCGGCCTTCCGATCGCCGCCGTCTCTTCCTTGTACGAAAGCGCGCCCATCGAGACCGACCCTGGCCAGCCGCGTTACCTGAACGCGGTCGCCATCCTCGACTGCCCCGCGGAGATGCGCCCGGAGGAGCTACTGGCCGTCCTCTTGCGCGTTGAGGCGGAGCACGGCCGCCTGCGGGGCCCCGGCAAAGCGCCGCGCACGCTGGACCTCGACCTTCTGCTGTTCGGCAGGGAGGCGCGCGCCGACGAGCGCCTGACGCTGCCGCATCCAGGCGTCCTGCGCCGCAGGTTCGTCCTGCAGCCACTGCTCGAGGTCCGGCCGCAGGTGCGCGTGTCCGGGGCCGAGCAGCCCGCGCAGCACCTGGAAACATGCCTGAGCCAGGACGTCGCGCTGCTCGAGGGGAGGTGCTGGTGGTGGCGTACCGGCACCTGATCCTGCGCACGCTCCTCGCCGGTCGTGAGGTGTCGGGCGAGGAGATCGCGCGGGAGATCGGGGTCTCCCGCGCCATGGTGCACAAGGAAATGGCCGCGATGCGCGAAGAGGGGCTGCAGGTACGCGCGCGCCCGCGTCGCGGCTACCTTCTGGAGGCATTGCCGGACCGCCCGCTGCCTTGGGCGGTCCAGGCCTTCTACCGTCCGGGCGAGGAACGCCCGGTGCGCTTCCTGCCGGAAGTCTCCTCGACCATGGAGGAGGCGGCTGCCTGGGCCAGGGCGGACGCGCCGGAGGGCGCGGCGGTCGCGACCGATCACCAGGTGCAGGGGCGCGGCCGCCGGGGACGCGTGTGGGAGGACCCGCCGGGCGAGTCGCTGCTCGCGTCGATCGTCCTGCGGCCGCGCTGCACGCCGGCCCAGGCCGGCTGGTTGCCGCTGGCCGCGGCTGTCGGCGCGAGCCGCGCCGTCGAGCGCGTCTGCGGCATTCGGGCGGAGATCAAGTGGCCGAACGACCTGCTCCTCGGACAGCGCAAACTGGCGGGGATCCTCGTCGAGCTGACCCTCGACGAGATGGAGATCCGCCACGCGGTCGTCGGCTGCGGCTTGAACGTGCACCAGGAGAACTTCGCGCCGCAGCTGCGCGGCATGGCGGTATCCCTGCGCCAGGCGGCAGGCTACGCGGGCAGCCGGGCACCGCTGCTCGCCGCGCTCGTCGAGGAGATTTCGGCGGCGGCCGCGCAGATGGTCGACGATCCGGCGGCGCTGCGAGCCAGTTGGGAGAAGCGCAGCTGCACGCTCGGGCGGCAGGTTGTCGCCCACACGGCGCAGGGGCAAATCGAAGGCGACGCCGTCGCGGTGGACAACCTCGGACGGCTCATCCTGCATGGGGCAGGCGGCGCGGTCACGGCCGTGTCGGCTGGCGACGTCTCGATCCGCTGGCGTTAGGCGGAGGTCACAGCCAATTTCCTCCGAGCCGACCCCCGATGCAGGAGAGGCCGCATGGCAACTCGTCGGGTCACTGCCTTCGGCGGGGCAGTGAAAGCGGCGGAGCTTGCCCGGTCAGCCCCTTGACACTACATGCGTTGCGGGTGACCTGCGCCATCTCATGTGCTATCATCTGAATTCCCGCTGCCGTCATCTCTGACGGCGGCCGTTTCCACGTGCAACGACGGGAGGGTAGCCGATGCCGGAGGAGTTGCGCGGACGGTTCATGACGCGCGCCGAGGAGCAGGGCGTGCTGGATGCGACCGTGGAAGGACTCCATTACCTCCTGCAGCTGACGGAGCAGGAGCGCACCGAGCGCGAGGCTGAGTTCCGCCGTACCCAGGACGCCGTCGCATGGAACA
>JAKAPV010000168.1 GCA_021806845.1 Bacillota bacterium
CGGATCCTCCGGCTCCGATCGTGACGAGCGTCGCGAAGTATTTCGCGACCAGCAGGACGAGCACCGTGATGCCGACGATCCTGCCGGCGGCCACGGCCCCCATCGCTCCGTAGCCGACGCCGAGGACCTGCGGTACCACGAGCCCGAGCAGGCCGACGAAGAGGCCGCCCACGATCGCACGCTGCCAGAAGCTGAGGTGCCAGTTCTCGAAAAGATCCTCAAAGTAGGTGAGCCCACGCGTGTAGGCGATCGCGAAGAGGCCCGCGAGGATGCCGAGGATGCCCATGAGGACGAGCGACAGCGGCGAGCGGAAGGCGACGGCCGGCATGGGCAGCGCGAGGTGGTTTCCGAGGATCATGTTGAAGATGCTGACGCCCGTCACCGCGGCAACGAAGGATGGCACGAGCGTCCCCATGGCGTAGCTGCCGAGCACGACCTCCATCCCGAAGAGCGCTCCCGCGATCGGCGCGTTGAACGTGGCCGCGATGCCGGCGGCCGCGCCGCAGCCTACGAGCAGCATGATATAGCGGTCTGGGAGGCGCAGGGACTGTCCCAAGGACGACCCGAACGCGGCGCCGATCAAGGCGATCGGGCCCTCGCGGCCGACGGAGCCGCCAGACCCGATCGTCAGTGCCGGTGCCAGGATGCCGAAGAATCCGACCCGCGGCCGGATGCGCCCGCCGCGCAGAGCGAGCGCCTCCAGGATTTGCGGCACGCCGTGGCCTTTGACTTCACTTGCGAAGTAGGTGGAGATGATGCCGACCACAAGCAGGCCGAGCACAGGCGACAGGGCGGACGTGAAGTGTGGGAGGTGGAACGAGGCACCGGTCAGCCAGCCAAAACCGATCTGGGCGTACTGGATCATCAGGCGGAAGACGACGGCGCCAACGCCGCCGACGACACCGACCAGCACTGCGAGCAGAATGATCAACACGGGTTCCGGGATGACGGGCTTTCGCATCACGCTTGGTTCCCTTCACAGATCGGATGACGTCTGACCCTCGAGCACTGCACTTCGCCTATGAAACAATGGCACGGTCAGGCCGGTACACCATTCTCTGCTCTGGTGCGGAATTTCCTGCGCCCGCGCGCTGCAAGCCCGGAACGCTCGGCCCCGTGGTCTTCTCGTGCATCTATCCTACCCCGCAACCGCGACGGTGCGCGGGAGGGCCGAAGGTCCCGCAGAGGCATCGCGCGGGTGCCCTCGACAGCAGCCGCTCAGGCTCAGCCGCCGACCGGCGCTTGCTCACGCCGCGGGAAGGGAGCGACTTCGACGCGCGTGCGCGGCAGATGCTCGGGGTAGTTCTCCTGAAGGAACTTCACGAGCTGCTCCTGCACATCGACGATCAGGTTCCAGCGGTGCGAGGAGTCCGCGGCGCTGAACAGCGCTCGCATCTGTACGGCCTTCTCGTCGAGGGAGGTCACCTGCAGGCTCCAGGACTTGCGGTCCCAGTCCGGACTCGCTTGCAGGATGCGCTGCAGCTCGCTGCGCACGGCGTCGACGCTGACCCGGTAGTCGGCATAGATGTACGCGTAGCCCAGGATGTCCGTCCCGCGGTACGTCCAGTTTTCCACCGGATTTTGGAGGAAGTAGCTGAGCGGCACTATGAGGCGCCGCAGGTCCCAGATCTGGATGACCACAAACGTGGCGCCGATCTCCTCCACCACCCCCCAGTCGCCGTTCACGACCACCACGTCATCGATGCGCACCGGCTGCGTCAAGGCGATCTGCAGACCGGCGATCAGGTTCGAGAGCACAGGCTGGGCCGCGAGTCCCGCAATCAGCCCGATGAGTCCCGCGGAGGCGAGCAGGCTCGCTCCGAGCGCCCGCACCTCGGGGAAGGTCATGAGAGCGGAGGATACGGTCAGAACGATGACGATGGACGTGAGGACGCGGCGCAGCACCGTCGTGCGCGTCAGGATCCTCCGCGCGACGAGGCTGCTTGCGGTCGTCGCGTCGAGACGCGCCTGCACGATGTCATCGCCGGCGTCCACCAGCACGATGAGCAGCCATCCCACGATGCCTATCGCAGCCAAGGTGGCCACCTCGTGCAGCACCCGGGCCGCGCCCGGACTGAATACCAGGGCAGGGCTCACGAGCAGCGCCGCCGCAAGGGCAAAGGCAGCGCGCGCGGCCATTGTGCCCCGGTGAAGGAGACGCACGATCACAGGACTGCGGCTGGCGAAGCTGCGCCGCAGCGCCCAGAAGAGCCCGAGCTGGATCAGCACGCCCAGCAGAGCGGCGAGAACGATCCCGATCCATCCGTCCATCATGTTTCACCCACCACTGCTGACGTTTGGCAAAGTCCAGCCGGATTCCCTGCATACTCGGGAAGATGCACGATGGCCCGGCCTCCAGATTGGGGACCGGGCCTGCTGCGTCTATTGGCGAGGGCAGGGAATCACGGAGCGGCCGCGTCGGTGAGCACGCCCGTGACCGCATGGCCGAGGCGCATCTCCAGCTGGCCTTTCGTCAGGACCGCGGCGCAGCCGGCCTGGCGAGCCCAGAAGAGGGCCTGCGCCTCGACATGCGGGCCGAACGCCACAACGGGTACGCGGCCCTTCGCCCAGCTGACGACCGCTTGGCGCTGATCTTCCGGGAGTGCGAGATCGAGCACAAGGGCTGCGGGCACCGGATCCGCTCCGGCGAGCGCATCGGGCTGTGTGCGCCGTGACACGACGCCGACGCGCTGCAGGATGTCCTGCGCCTTGGTTGCCATGAAGACGTCATCGGTAACGATTGCCGTGTACTCCATGCCTGCAGGGTAGCACGGCGGCGCCCCCTCTGCCAGGGCTTAAAGGGCAGCCCAAGCGGCATAGAGCTCTTCCACCGTGCGCAGTCCGGAGCGCGGCAGCGCGTGGTTCGCGACGTAGCTGCTGCCCGCGTGGCGATTCTCCCACATCTCCTGGTGCGCCCTGGGGAGATCCGAGAAGTCCACGAGCACGGGGTCGGTGAGCTCGAACCTTCCCTGGGAGACATCCGCCGTCACCTGCTGCGCCTCGTAGGCATTGCAAAGGTGCGTGCCGAGGATCTCCGCGCTGGGCAGCAGAATGCGGCGCTGGCGCATCCAGACCTGCGGCGCGAAGAAGCTGTAGCGCCTGCCCGCCGTATCCTCGTGGTAGATGACCCGGCCGGTGAGCGGCCGCACCAGCATGACGCTCACGGAGAGCGTGTCCTGGCCCGCCCGCTCGAAGATGATGTCGGGCTGGCCGCGGGGGTTGCGCGGGCCGCGCAGCTGCCTGCCGACCGCTTCGGCGACCGGCTTGAAGGTCAGCTCCTGGAAACGGCGCACCGCCTCCTTGAAGGCCGCCGTCTGCGTGCGCGGGTCGGGCAGCGGCGGCATCGTGCGCTGCCAGACGAAGTCATCGCCCTTGCGCCGCGCGATCTCCTCAAGGCTCGCGGCGCCTGCGAGCGCGTCTCCGAAGCCGAGGCTCTGCACGAACTCGGCCTGGGCCGCGGTGCGGCAGAGGAGCGCAATGCGCGCGCCCGACGCCCGCGCCGCCTCCACGAGCTCGAGGCCCCCGACGTCCTCCACGTCGTCTCCGTCGGTGCCGTAGTAGACGAGCACGGCGTCGCCCGCCCTGAGGCCCGCGCGGCGCGCGGCAGCCTCGGCCGAGAGGGCGCCCGGCTTGCCGATGAACGTGAAGTGGTATCCGGAAGACGCCCCGAAGAAGGCGAGGCGCCCGCCGGGCGCGAGAGCCTGGAAGGTGCGCGGGAAGGCGGTCTCGCCGGCGTGCGAGAGGGCGTAGTCGGGCAGGCGCTCGCCAGTCTGTCCGCGCAGGGCAGCGAGCAGGGGCTCCCCCTGGGCCTCCCAGGCGGCCCACAGCTTTGGATCCTCGGGAACCGGCGTGAAGATGCCTTCGAAGGCGGGCGCGTCGCGGCGTACCACCACGCGGGCGCCCGCCGCCCGCGCCGCCTGCTCGCGCGCGTCGCTCGAGACCATGCCGGCAGCCGTCAGGCCATCGCGCGCTGCTGCCTTCACCGCTTCCAGCCCGGTCCCGGTCGCAGCCCCCTCGGCGAACAGGATGCCGCCGGGCGTGACGCCGAGTGTCGTGTAGAGCGCGCGGTAAACAGTGCCGAGTGCGAGCAGGTAGCCTGCGCTCGCCTCCAGGCTGACGCCGTCAGGCTTTGGCAGGAGTTGTGCGCCCTGAACCTTCAGGAACTGGAGGTGGCTGCCGTCCGGCGTCTCGTAACCCTGGATGCGGAAGTCTGCCGCCATCGGGTCGAGGCCTGCCTCGGGAGCGTACGGGTCGGACTGCCCGGGGTAGACGACGCACAGCTGGCCGATCTCCAGGCGGCCTTCCCGCCGCAGCGCCTCGCCGACCTGCGCGATCAGCCCGACGCCGCCGCTCCCGCTGATGTGCACGTCCTCGTCGTGGCCGTCGAACGGCGACACGGGGATTCCGGTGGCCGCCCAGATGTCGTTGAAGTTTACATCGCTTGCGAGGACGTAGACGAGCGCCTCGTCGGGTCCGATCTCCGCCACCGGAATGACCATGCGTTCCTCCGCCGCCAGGGGATCCGCGTGGCGCGGCGCCCCCGTCCGGGGGTCGCGGCGGACACCGCAGGCGTACTGCCAGCGCGGCACCGGCGTGAACCCGGGGTGGAAGGGGCTGCCGAGCGGCAGGAGTTCTCCCTGCGCCTCGAGCTCGGCCGGATCCTCATCGGGGCCGACGGACGCGCTGCGGGACGGAAGGCTTGGGCTGGTGCGGTCGAGGAAGTCGCGGATGCCACGCTTGCCGCCTTCGGGATCGACGACCGCCGCGGCGAACTCCTGCGCTTCCCTGACAAAGCCGGCAGCGGTGCCCTCCAAGAGGCCGGTGCGCACCGCGGCGAGCGCCCGCTCGCCGGCACGCCCGCGTCCGGTGGAGCGCAGCTGGCCGAGGATGCGAAGGAGCTCCGGGTGCCGGAACACACTCTCGTCGATCGCGAGCGGCTGATCGTACCGGGCGGCCAGCGCCTGCCGGCGCGACATTGCCTGCGCAAGCACCTCGCTCTCACCGCGGGCGTGCGAGCGGGCGAGCGCGAGTGCCCGCGAGAGCGCATCCGACTCCAGGCTGACCTCCTGCACGAGGCCAAGGCGCTGTGCCTCACGGGCGTCGATGCTGCGGCCACCGAGGATGAGGCGCAGCGCCTCGACGATCCCCGCATCTCCGCCTGCCCCTTGCAGGAGGCGGACGAGGCGCTGTGTGCCGCCGTAGCCCGGCAGGAGCCGCAGGTTGATCTCCGGCTGTCCGAAGCGCGCATCCGGCTCCGCGACGGTGTAGTGGGCGGCCATCTGGAACTCGTTGCCGCCCCCGAGCGCGACGCCGCGCACTGCGGCGACCGCCGGCTTGCCCATGCCCTCGACGGCCGCGAAAAGGCGCTGCGCCTTGTGGGAGAGCGGCAGTACGTCCGCCTCTTCCTGCATCTCTTCGAGCAATTGGCGGACATCCGCCCCGGCGACGAAGCCGCGCGCGCCGGTGAAGACGACGGCCTTCACGCTCTCTTTGGCGGCCAGGCGCTCGACCAGGGTCAGGAGCTCGTCGAGCGTCCGCTCATTCAGTGCGTTCACGGGCGGGCTCTCCACCGTCACCAGCACCACGTCGCGCCCCGGGGCGGCGCTCAGGTAGTGCGCGCGGACGTAGCGCATCCGCTCGATCACCTGCTGGCTCGCGCGCAGCGCCTCGCGCTCCCGCCACCTGTCGACGAGCGGCCGGATCGCGGCGAGTGACTCCGGGTTGCGCAGCGAGGTCGTGTCGCCGAGCGGCTCGCCGCGCAAGAGGTCCGACAGCAGCCTGCGCACGTACTTGCCGCTGCGCGTCTCCGGGAACTCCGCGACCGGGATGTAGTCGCCCGGGACGGCGACGGCTCCCTTTTCGCTGCGCACGAGCTGGTCGAGGCGCAGGCGGTCCTGGTCGCTGAGCGGTCGCCCGAGCGGCGTCTGCACAAACGCCACGGGAACCAGTCCCTTCTCCTCGTGCGGCGCCCCGATCACGACGGCGTTGCGCACGGGTGACTGCGGGTTTCGCTGCCGATCGCGCAGCAGTGCCCCTTCGATCTCCTCCGTGCCGATGCGGTGGCCAGCGACGTTGATCACGTCATCGGAGCGCCCGTGCAGCGTGAAGGAGCCGTCTGCATAGCGGCAGGCAAAATCGCCCTGGGTGTAGGCGAGGGTGCCCTGCCAGCGGGTCCAGTAGGTCTTCGCCCAGCGCGCGCTGTCGCCGCGCCAGTGAGGGTCGAGGACGCTGTCTGGGTCGCCCCAGACCGTGCGCGCGAGGTAGGGGTAGGGGGCCGTGATCACGATCTCGCCCTTCTCCTCGTCGTCGGCCCGCCGGTACGGCAGGCGCCCGGCGCGCTCCTGCCCGTCCGGCATGAAGACGTCGCCTAGGATCCAGGGCAGGGGATAGGTGTGGGCGTCGGCCCGGATCGGAGTCTCGGGGTTGCGGTAGGGATGTGTCCAGACGATGCCCCCGTGCTCCGTGGCCCAGTAGGAATTCTCGTAGTCCTGACAGAGGAGCTCCATCGCGAACCCCTGCACCACGGGGCTCACCGGCTCCGCGCAGAAGGTCGCGACGCGCAGCGACTCCCGGGAGTAGCGGCGCACCTCCGACTGCGCGGCCGGGTCGGCGAGGATTCCCTTAAGGAAGGTCGCGCCGGCCTTGAAGATCGTCACCTTGTAGCGCTCGATGATGCTCGAGAAGCGCCCCGCCGTGGGGAAGACGGGAGCGCCCTCGGCGACGACGCTCGGAATGCGCGCC
>JAKAPV010000169.1 GCA_021806845.1 Bacillota bacterium
GGCTCGACACAGAGGGCACGTGTAACGCTTTTTGCAGAGCCATGCGTCTAACACACCTAAACGGAACTGGCGCCGACGCTTGATTGCCGCGAATCGAGGCCAGAGGCCACCATCGACACGGATCCAACGAGTTGAAAGTTTTACAGATTGCCGGGCACAGCGGCGATAGGATCGCCCGCCTTCGTAGGTTGGAACGGCCCTTGTACGAAGAACTCGGATCACGGCCGGGTTCGGCTGCCGCCGGATGTTCCCCGACGCCGTCCCCGTGCGCCGCAGGGGCCGATCTGCGAGCACCGGAGGATGCCTGAAGGGGTAGGGGATAGGTCTTGCTAACACCCGGGCGGTGACTTCAGCGCCCCGGGTGGCGCGAAAGCGCAACTCAAGCATCGTTTGCGCCGGGCCCAAAGAAGCCCTGAACGCTTCCCCGACCCTTGGGGAGCGTCCCAAGATTAAGCGTGAGCCCTCACCAGATCGCTAAGATCGTAATCCGGCCCGCAGCAACACCGAGGCGCCCAAAGTAGTGGCGGTTCGGGGCAGGGAGTGTGAGAATGTAACCGCCCACGCTATCTGAGACAGGCCTGCTCAGGATAATTGCGAGTGATCCGGGCTGTGTAAGCCCTTGGCCCAGGTGAGGGCGTGGTCGAGAAGATCAGTGGAGGCTGCTGGAGCTTCGGCGCTCACGAGCTTCGCCTTGCGACAGACGACTCGGTGATCCCCGAGCGCTGCTTGAGCGCTGTCTGCTCGCCTCAGCATTTCGCACCTGGGTCGGCCGGTTGTGCGTCGATCCGCCCGCAACCGAGCAAGCGGTGATCTAGCTGACTCATCAACCCGCTCCATCCATTTCTTCTCTCTTAGCCGTTCCATCAGATCAGCGCGATCCCACTCTCCGACACCTCCGCGAGCGCCCCTACCGGCCAGGGGACGTTCGCGGTGTCGTGGCCGATGTGATCCACCTGGATAATGGGGAAGTCCGTTTCCGCGCAGGCGTCGAGAACCAGGGCCCGCAGGGCGGCCGCGGGATCGCTCTCCCCCTGGAAGCATCCGCTCCAGTTTCCGAGCACCATCGCGCGCAGCTGCGCCAGCTTCCCCTGCAGGCGCAGGACCTGCAGCCAGCGGTGCACGGTGGCCGTGCTCAGCGACCAGCCCTCGAGCACCAGCACGGAGTCCGTGAGGTCCGGGGCCCAGGGCGTCGCCATGAGGTAGCCGAGCACGGAGAGCGTGCCGCCGAACAGCCTGCCGGTCGCCTTCCCGGGTCGGAGCACGCGGACGCCGCCCAGGGGCAGCGGGCCGCGAAGCCCGTCCATCGACATGAACCGTTGGAAGAGTGGCGCCTCGAACTCCCGGTAATCCTCGACGCCGAAGCTGAAAGCGACGTCCGGGCCGTGCAGCGTCTCTATGCCTGTGCGCCAGGAGAGCGCGTTTAGGAAGATCGTGAGATCGCTCATGCCGCTTACCCATTTGGGGTCCTTGGCAAGCGCGGCGAAGTCGAGCCCGTCGACGATCGCGAGGCAGCCCGACCCGCCCGTCGCGGCCATCACCATGCGCACGTCCGGATCGCGCAGCATCCCGTTCCAGTCCTCGATGCGCGCCGCGTGCGTGCCTGCAAGGCCCATCCACTCGTCGTACAGGTGACGCCCCCGCTTCACCCGGTAGCCCATCTGCTCGAGCACGGCGATGCCGCCTTCCACCTGATCCCGGATGTCGCCAACCCACCCCGACGGCGCGGCAATCCCGATCGTCTCTCCCGCCGCCAGCGGCCTCGGCCTACCCCACCTTCTCACCGGCGTGAAACCTGCCTTTCGCAGGAAGCTTCCGGCATGCCGTTCCACGTCCGCCTCTCAGTCCCCTGCGGCGGTGACGGCTCCGAGCTGGGGATGTGGTCGCTTCCCCGCCCCTGCCCGAACATGCACCAGGGCGCCAACCCTTTCACGGCAGTCGCCCTATCTGTCCGTCCTTTGGTCTCAATCATCGTGAGCGATCCAGAACCCGTCTTTCTCGTCGACCGCAAGCGCCTAACAGTGAGAGATGCTTGTGGCACCTGCGACATAGGCTGGAGGTTTTTGTAAGAGGGGAGGCGAAGACAACCCCACAACAGTAGAGGTCTCGGAGGTGTGCCATGGTCCGATTCATGCACAGTTCGGACTGGCAGCTCGGCATGCTCGGGCGCTTTCTCTCGGAGGAGGCGGCCGCCCGCTACATAGAGGCACGGCTTGAGGCCGTGGCTCGCCTCGGCGAGATTGCGCAGGAGCGAGAGTGCGCCTTTATTGTGGTGGCGGGTGACGCCTTCGATGCGAACCTGCTTTCACGACGCACCCTTCTACGAGCAGCGGAGGCCATCGCCGCCATCAAGGTGCCCCTCTTTCTCATGCCGGGAAATCATGACGCGTTCGACACGACGACAGTCTATCGCAATCCTGACCTCATCGAGCACCTGCCCAAGACCGTTACAGTGCTCGATGGCGAGGGGCCGTACTCTGCGCCTGGGGCCGAGATTGTAGCGGCGCCGTGGACGACGCGTACGCCGCTTGAGGATCTTGTCGGCCGTACGGTGCGGCACCTCGGCCCGAAGACTCTGCTTCGGGTACTGGTCGGCCATGGGGCCGTGGACGAGTTCATGCCCGTGATGCGCGACGAGCCGGATGTCATTCATCTCCGCGACCTGGAAGCGGCGATCGCCGAAGGGGCGCTCGATTACGTTGCACTCGGCGACCGCCACTCCACCGCGCCCGTGGGGGACACAGGGCGCGTGTACTACTCGGGCACACCCGAAGTCACGCGCGTCGACGAGACCAACCCTGGGAACGTCCTCGTCGTAGAGATGGAACCGGGTCAAATCCCAAAGGTCGAGAAGGTGCGGGTCGGGCGCTGGCGGTTCCAGTCGGCTCCGCCGTTCGACCTCACGACCGAAGCGGATGTCGAAGCACTTGGCGCCTTCCTCGAGGGCCTGCCGGACAAGACGCGCACGTGCCTTGAACTCACGCTTCGGGGCACGCTCGCCGTCCGCGAAGCGGCGACGCTGGAAGATCTGCTCGATCGGCAGCGGGAGACCTTGGCCGGCGTCGAAGTGCACTCCGAAGTCGCCGTGCAGCCGGACGACTTCGACTTCGAGAGCCTGGGGCTTAAGGGATTCGCCGCCGGGGCGCTCGGGGAGCTCAAATCGGCCGCCGCGGGATCCGGTGAGATGGCGACTGCCGCGCAGGATGCCCTGGGTCTCCTGTTTCGCTTGACACGGAGGTAGAGCCATGCGACTCATCCGCGTGCACCTGACGGACTTCGCCGGCGTCGGAGATCGCGAGGTGCGCTTCGCCGAGTCCGGCGTCACGGTGGTGGAGGGTCCGAACGAGAGCGGAAAGACGACACTGCTTAAGGCCTTTGACTTGCTCTTGAACTACCGGGACGCAAGCTCCGACCGCAGGGTCGAAGTTGTTCGCCCTGCAGGTACCGGCCTCGGCCCGACTGTCGAGGCGGAGTTCGTAACCCAGGGGCACCATGTACGCTACCGGAAGCGTTGGCTGAGCCAGCCGCACACGGAGGTCGAGATTCGCCACCCCGACGGGAGGGTGCAGCGCGCTCGCGGACGCGAAGCGCATGACGCCGTTAAGGAGCTGCTGGATGCGACCTTGGACTGGGGACTCTGGGATGCACTCCAGGTCCAGCAGGGGACGAGCCTCGAGCTTCCTGCTTTTGGCGGCAGCATGAGCCTCAAGGACGCCTTGAACCAGGCTGCGAGCGGCAACCTCGGAGGAGAACTTGAGGACGACCTCTTCCGGCGTGTGCAGGCGGAACGCGACCGCTATCTTAGCCGCAAGGGCAAGATTGGGAGCACGAACGAGAAGGGGCCGTTGCAGACTGCTCGCCAGGACGACGCCAGAGCCCGCACCGCCTTGGCGCAGGCGAGGGAGGCAGCTGAGGCGGCCGAGGAGACAGCGAGACGGCTCGGCGATGACCGCCAGCGGCTCAACCAGTTCGGGCAAGACCGCACTGCGGCCAACGCAGAACTTGAAGAGGCCGAACGTGCGATGAAGGGCCTGCAAAAGGCACAGCACAGGGTATCTGAACTTGGGCAGGAGGCTCAACGGGCGCAGCTTCGCCTTGGGAACAATCATTTGCGGTTGAACGCCCGCACGGACCTCGTGCAGCGAACCGCTAAAGCAGGAACGCAAGCAGAGAAACTGCGTTCTGACCTCGAGGAAGCCCGGTCAGCGAGTGCAGCGGCGCAGCGCCTTGTCGGTTCCTCCCAGGAGAAATACGAAGCTGCGCAGACAGCCTTGACAGACGCGCAAGAGGCCGCGCGCCGCACCGAAGCGGACCGCGATGAACTCCTGCGCCAGGCCGACATCGCTCCGCTCGAGGGACGCTTGGAACGAGCGCAGGCTACGGAGTCCGAGATCGCCAAGGTGAAATCGGAGATCGCTGGGCTCCTGGTTGGCGACGATGAGCTGAGCCAGATTGAGGGCCTCCACACCGCGGCGACCCAGGCGAGAGCGAAGCTGGAGGCGGGGGCTGCGCGGCTTCGGATCACCGCCAAGAGAGACCTGGCGCTTGAGGTCGACGGAGCCGACGCCTCTCTGAATTCAGGAGAAAGTCTTGAGCGGATTGCGAGCAGGGCCATCCGGGTGGAGGTCCCGGACGTGCTTTCTCTGGAGATTGAGGGCGGCGGCGACGCGGCAGACCTAGCGCGCCGCGCGGAGACAGCGCAAGGCGAGATTGCACAGGCGCTTCAGGCATGCGGGGTCGGTTCAGTGGAAGGCGCACGGGAAGTGAATCGGCGGCTTACAGGGCAGCGCGTACAACTTACAGGGTTGGAGCGTGAGCTTGAGCAGGCACTCGCTGGCGAGACGCCCGCACTGATCGAGAGCCGCGTCGCGCAGATCAAGGCCCAAAGCGAAGCCTTCCAGGAAGCGCGACGTCGCCTCGAGGCGCCGATGCCGGTGGATCTTGCGGCCACGCAGGAGGAAGCCACCGAGGTGCGAGCGGCGCTGGACAGCGCAACGCGGGAGCGCGACATTGCGGCAAACGAGCTTCACCGGCTGGAAACGGCGAAGGCAGCGGCAGATGAGAAGGCGAGCGTCCTTGCTGACCAGCTCGAACAAGCCGAGGGCGAACTCAAAAGTGCAAAACACGAGATCGAGAAGGCCCGCGAAGAAGTCTCGGACGCCGACCTGGAGCTTGCGGTGCAAGAAGGCGCGGCCCAGCTTGCGAAAGCGCAAGACGCTCTAACTGAGGCAGAGCGCGACCTGCAGGCACTGAACCCCGACCGCATTGAGGCCGACCACACGAGTGCCAAGGGGCGTGTGGAACGCCTCGAGAACGAGATCGGAGACCTGCGGCAGGCCGTCGCCCGTGCCGAGGGCCAGCTCAAGCAGATCACGCTGGAGGGCGCAGGGCTCGCAGAGCGGCTCGCCATCGCTGAGAGCGATGCCGAGAAGGCGGCGGCGAACTTAGCTGCCGTCGAGCGGCGCGCACGAGCAGCGGATCTCCTGCACGCGACGCTGTTGCGGCATCTCGAAACGGCTTTACGCGCTTACCGAGAGCCATATCGACAAGAGGTTGAACATCTCGGCCGCATCGTGTTCGGCAACGGGTTCGCAGTGGATCTGGACGACGACCTGCGGATCGCGGCGCGGACCCTCGGTGGGGTCACCCTTCCAGCCGCGCAGCTTTCCTCGGGTGCAAGAGAGCAGCTCGGCGTGATCGGCCGCCTCGCCTGTGCGCGCCTGGTCAGCGGTGAAGGGGTGCCGGTCGTTCTGGACGACGCATTCAGCTACTCGGACCCTGAGCGCATCAAGGGGATCTGCCGTGCGCTCGACCGCGCTGGCGGAAACGGCCAGGTGGTGGTACTTACCTGCGACCCGGATCGCTACCGCGATCTGGGTGCGGCCACCGTGTTGCGCTTGAAGCAGGGTGCGCCGGTAACGACGGTCCCGGGTGTCGCCGAACCCCAGCCCGAGCCAGCGGTAGATATTCCGACGCCCGCAGCCGCGGAGACTCCCGCGGCGTACGGCGGTGAGGACCGAGTGCTCCTTGCCCTGCGGATCGCGCCGACGCCACTCGGAAAGCGGGAGATACTCGCGACCGCGCAGATTCCGGAGAGCGAGTGGACGCGGACGATTAAGGCGCTCTTGGACAGCGGGCTGGTGGAACAGATCGGGGAGCGCCGCGGCGCCATGTATAGGCCGAGAGATGAATGGCGCCAGAAGGCCCCTCCGTTGTGACCGGGGATGCGGACAGCCGTAACGCTTTTTGTTGGTCCTGTTACTCGGAAGCCCACGCCCCTTCCTCCAACCTGCTCACGGGATCGCATAGAGGGGTCACAGAGACAGCACAGCAGTTGACATCTGTTGGGGTTGGACTGGCTAGAGGGTTCTGTTCGTAGATGCCACGATGTGGTCTCTGACCGATGCCTTTGGTCCAAATGGATGGCCACGGGGATCCAAGCCTTCTGACGCTTGCCCCCAACATCAGCGTAAGTCTGAGAGGGGATTGAGTCACTCGTGCTCATTCGGCATCACGTCCGCCTGTCGCTGGACGCAGGGGAGTTGGGGGATGGAAGGATTTAGCGTGCGCCCGTCGTAACTGGTTTAGCGAAGATCCTGTTCCTTGGTGCCTGCAGGGGGGGCCTCGGGCATAACACCGAAAAGGACACCCAACAAGAAGACGACGCGTCCCGAACATGCAAAAGCGCCGGGGATCGGAACGCGCATTCTGGCGTGGGTTACCGGCATTCCCAGCCTT
>JAKAPV010000170.1 GCA_021806845.1 Bacillota bacterium
GCGCTACCCGCTGTCCGACGAGGAACGTGAGGCGATCCGTTCGGCGGTCGAGGTGCATGTGATGTGAAAACCCTGTTCATCGTCAACTACGTCGCCGGACGGGGGCGCGCGCAGAAGCTCTGGCCCGGCGTGTGGCAGCGCATCCAGCCGCGCTACCCCGGCGTAGAGATGGCTGTCACGGCTGCGCCCCGGGACGGCACCCGCATTGCGCGGGACGCTGTCGCCGCCGGGTACGAGCGCGTCGTGGCGGTTGGCGGGGACGGAACCCTCGTGGAAGTTGCTGACGGCCTCCTGCATGCAGGAGGCCGTACGAGTCTCGCGTTCGTCCCGGCCGGCGCCGCCTGCGACTTCCGGCGCACCTCCGGCGTTCCGGCCGACCTGGATGCCGCAGCCGTGCTCGCGATGGAGGGAGAGGCCGCGCCGGCCGATCTCGGCATCGTGAACGGTGAGGCGTTCCTCAACGTGGCCGGCGTCGGTTTCGATGCCGAGGTGGCGGCCGAGGACACCCGGCTGCGCTACCAATACCACTCGACGGGCACGACACCGTACCTGCGGGCCATCTTCCGCATCCTTTGGAGCTATCGGCCCCGCGAAATGGAGATCGAGCTGGATGGGGAGAAGCTCACGGGCCGCTATCTGATGGTCGCAGTGGGGAACGCGCAGTATTACGGCGGCGGCATGCGCATCACGCCGGCGGCCAGCTTGAACGACGGCGAACTCGACGTCCTGCTCGCGGGCGACGTCACCATCCCGCAGACGCTGGCGCTGCTCCCGCGGCTCTACAGCGGCGGGCACCTCAGCCACCCGAAGGTCTCCCTATACCGCTGCCGCGAACTGAGCATTCGGGCGGCGGAGGGCTCGATCGCCGTCCACCGCGACGGCGAGTCCCTTGGCGGTACGCCGGTCACGTTCGGCGTCGCGCGGCACGCGCTGCAACTTGTGTACGGGCCGGAGCGGCCAAAGCCGATGAACTTCACCCCAAAGCGCGCTCATGCCGCAGAAGGAACCGCGGCAGAATAGCCTGCGGGGAGGTGGCTCGGAGTTGCGCGTGGCTGTGGAAGAAGGATTGGAAGACGTCCGTCAGGCGATCGAGGACGCCGGTTGGGAAGCCGTCGACCTGGAGGACGCCCCCTTGGATGAAGTGGATGCGGTGGTCTGCACCGGCATGGATGACGACCTGATTGGCGACGAAACGACCGCGACCGAAGTGCCGGTGATCAGCGCCGACGGGCTTACGGCAGACGAAGTGGTGCGTCGGCTCTCTGCGGCGCAGCCGGACTGAAGCAGAGCCTGACGGCGCTCGCGATCAGTACTGCGAGGTCATAGACCAGCGAAAGACGGGTATTCTGCAAAACGACATACTCCATAAAGCCCCCGACGTTGACGGTCGCCATCACGGCGACCTCTCCGATCGGGGGCAGTTCCTTGCGCACTCCCGCGCCCGGGCGAAGCGGCCCGCGCTGCACGAGCACGGAACCGACGCTCTCGTAATTTCCAAGGCACGCATCGACGGCGAGCACCGGGCCCTGCTGCGCGGCCCTTGTCATGGTCGGCACAAGGTCTGCGAGATTGCCTGCGTGCACAGGCGAGCGCAGGCTCCCGAACACGGTCAGCCCGGGAACAGGGGTCTGCTCGAGCAGGGTGCCGACCAGCGGCCCCAGCGCGTCGCCGGTCGAGCGGTCCGTGCCCACGCAGACGATTGTCGCAGGGCCAGGCTGCTCGCCGGCCTCCAAGATCTCTCGGCGCAAGAGCGCCGCGAGACGCTCTGCTGCATGCGGATCCGTGGGACGCACGCGGGGGCGGAGGGGACGGACGACTTGCTCGCGCATGTGGCGAGTATATGGCCGGATTCTGGCAGGTATACGCGGGCGCCCGCATACGACTGCTCGGGGTGGAATAGTGGCGCTCGACATCTTCGTTGCGACCCTCGCAGCCGTCCTCGGCGCCGGCTTTGCCTCCGGTCGCGAGGTCTGGGTGTTCTTCGGGGTGCATGGACCGTGGGCGCCCGTCCTTGGCGCCTTCGCCACGACGCTGCTGGCAGCTGCGGCCTACCGTACGACGCAGCGGGCCATGCGGGACGCCGACCCCTTTGGAACGCTCTTTGGCAGATACCGCGCGCCTGCGCGCCTAGTGCTCTCCCTGTTCAGCCTCCTGACCTTCGCGGCGGTGGTCGCAGTGCTGGGCAGCCTGGGGCACGCCTACTGGGGAATCCCGCAGTGGGCCGGCTCGCTCGTGTCGGCGGCGATCGCTGCAGGACTTGCGGCAGCGGGACACTACTGGCAGCGGCGCCTGCAGGGACTCCTGCTGTCTGGGGTCCTGCTGTGCGTATTCCTCGCCTCGGCCCTCGCGATGGGCAGGCCATCCGCCCCCCTACACGTCCAGGGGACTGCCGTGCCTTGGGGAGCCGCCGTCGGGGTGTTCGGTTTTGTCGCCTATAATATCGCGCTGGCTGCAGACGGCATCGCGCGCAGCGCTGTGCGCGGCGCGAACGCCGGACCGGCCTTTGCGGCCGCAGGTGGACTGATGGCCGGGGTCCTGCTAACGTTGGAGGCGACAGCCCTCTCGCGCCACGGAGCGCTCGTTGGACATGCCGACCTCCCGCTTGTGGTGCTTGCGGCATCCATCCACGGCCTGCTAGGGGCGGTCGTCGCGGTCACCGTGCTGCTGGCCGGCCTGTCGGCAGCCTCTTCTTTCGCCGTCGGCGCGGGTCCGCACGTGCGAGGACCGTGGGGCTCGGCCGCGGCAGCCTTCGCTCTGTCGCTGATTGGCGTACAAGGAATCGTCGACCGCGGTTATCCGCTGATGGCCGCTGTCGCAGGAATTTGGCTCGGGCTCTTGTTCTGGGCACCTCCCAAGCGGCGCATCACCGTCATTTGCAAGGCGGCACGCGCGCACTCTTTTAGGGGACGGTGAGTCATCTGGCGGCATCCAGTGAAGCCGAGGCGATCTACGCCAAGGCCCTGCGACTGGAAACGAAGATCGGCGGGCTCGACGAGGCAGAGAAACTGTACCGCCGTTTTTGGGAACTTGCGCCCGAGGATCCGCGTGGCCCGAACAAGGTCGGGGTGTGCTGCGCGCTGCGCGGCAACCTGGACGGCGCGGAGGAACACTTTCAGAAGGCCCTCGAGCTGGATCCGCAGTATCCGCCGGCACTCACGAACCTCGGCAATGTCCTGCTGGAGCGCAACAACCTCGAAGGAGCGGTCGTGCGCTACGAGGAAGCGCTGCGATATGACCCGGACTACTCGGCCGCCCACAACAACCTTGCGGCCGCGCTCAAGCGCATGGGCAGCATCCGGCCCGCGGTGCAGCATCTAAGGCAGGCGCAGCGCTCCATGCGCAAGGAGGACCGGGAAGCGGCCCGCAAGGACGCGCAGCGGGGCTGCGGATCGAGCGGTTCGAAGGCAGTCATTCTGCTGGCTGCCGGAGTTCTCACGTACGGAGTATTCTGGCGGTGAGGTCCCTCTTGCGGCTGCTGGCGGCCGCGATCGCGGCATACCTCGTGACGCGGCAGTTCTCCGCGCTCCCATACTGGGCGCTCGTGCTGTCGACCTTCGTCGCGGCCGGCATTGCAGCCGCTATCGTCCGGGAGATCTTCTCGCCGCCGCCAAGAGCGATCCTGGGCCTTGTCCCCGACATCGTCACCCCGATCGTGCTCGCGGTCCTGATGCTGCTGGCGGTGCGGGCGTTCGGTCACAGCCAGCAGCCGACATCCGTGATACCCGCACTCGTCTGGCCGTTTGTGGATCTCTGGCGACCGCTTCGAAGGGGGGGATCGCACTGAAGCCGTTTGACATCCTGCTGGTCGTCATGATCGTGCTCGCCGCATTCCGCGGATTCGGACGCGGACTCCTCGGCATGGCCGTTGGACTCGCTGGCTTCCTGATCGCCATCGTGATCGCGCGGGTCGCGTATCTCCCGTTCGCCCGCTTCCTCGACGCCCGCTTCGGCTTCGCCAAAGCTGTGCAGGCCATGCTGTTGCACGCCCTCCCGGCGGGGAGCCTGCTGATTCCTGGTATTTCCCAAAATTTAGCAGCAACAACCGACGCCGTCGTCACCGCGATCGCGTTCCTGGTCATCCTGTTTGTCGCGGAAGTGGTGCTCGGACTGGTCGGAGGGCAGATCGCCAGCATCCCGAATTACATTCCGGTGCTCGGATCCGTCAACCGGGCGCTGGGCTTCGTCTTTGGAGCCCTTGAATCTGCTGCGTTCATCGCGGCCGTGCTGCTGCTGATCGAACCGCTCGCGCACGCGGACGCGTTCGGCGGTCTCTCGCACTACGTGACTGGAGCGCCGCTGGCGCACTACCTTTGGGTGACGGCGCAGCGCTTCGCCCCGCTGCTCGGAAGGCTCCCTTGAGTCGGCGCCCTCCGCTCGAACTGCGCGTCGGCGACGTCGTGCGCACGAGAAAGGCCCACCCTTGCGGCAATGACACCTGGGAGATCACGCGCACGGGCGCCGACATCGGCATCCGCTGCACAGGATGCAAACGGCACGTGTTCCTGCCCCGCGTGAAGCTCGAGCAGCGCATCCGGGAGTTCATCTCGCGCGGTCCGGCGGCGAGCCCGCCGCAGCCATGACGCATTGCCGACCCTGAGGTCGTCTGATATACTACGGGCGCTCCCCGCTCCGGCACACCGGAGCCTGGCTCGTGCTTTGCTCGAGCCTGTCCGCGGGGAGGAGGTGAAATGAATTGGCAAAGGAATACGAATTGGCGCTCGTGCTGCGTCCTGAACTGGACGAAGAGCGCCAGCAGAATGTCCTGGCACGTTACCGCCAAGTGATCGAAAGCCACGGCGGCACCGCCGCGGAGACGAACGCCTGGGGAAAGCGACGCCTCGCGTACGAGATCGACGATCTGAGCGAAGGCTTCTACTACTTCGTCACGTATACGGCTGACGCGACGGCAAACGCCGAACTCGACCGCCTCTTGCGCATCGACGAAAGCGTACTGCGCTACCTCGTGGTCGTGCGGCCGCGTCCCAATCCGCCCAAGCCGACGTCGCTGCCGGAGGCAGCTGGTGCACACGGCGAAGGCAACCCGCGTACCGGGCCCACGCCCGCAGGCGACCGCCCCGGCCCCGGACTCCCGGAGCCACGCAAGCGCGCCGCCGCCGAAGGCGGTCCCACTCCGGCTCCGGCCCCCGCAGACGCGGAGGCCGAGATGCAAGCTACCCCCGCAGAGACCGCTGCTGCGCCGGCCGAGACCGCTGCTGCGCCGGCCGAGACGGCCGAGGCGCCTGCTGCGGACGCCGAGCCCATCCAGGAGTAGAGAGGAGGGCGGCCGATGCTCAACCGTGTGGTCCTGATCGGTCGGCTGGTCCGCGATCCGGAGATGCGATACACCCCCAGCGGCATTGCCTCGGTCCGGATGAGCATCGCGGTGCAGAGGCCGTTCGCCAATCAGCAGGGCGAGAGGGAAACGGACTTCATCGACCTGCGCGCCTGGCGCAAGCTGGCGGAAACCTGTGCGGCGCACCTCAAGAAGGGTCGTCTGATCGCTGTAGAAGGGCGGCTTGAAGTTCGCTCCTTCGACGGTCAGGATGGGCAGCGCCGGCGCGTGTACGAAGTCGTCGCCGACGACGTGCGCTTCCTGGACCGCGCGAACAGCCAGGCTGCTGCCGGGCCTTCCGGCGAGCCTGAAGGCGACCCCTATGGAGAGGACCCGCCGGACTACGACGGGCCGGACGAACCGGTCCCGTTCTGAGATCACTAGCGAGGGGATGAAGCGATGCGCCGAGAGCGCGGACGCCGCTCGAAGCGGCGCGTCTGCAGCTTCTGCGTCGACAAGGTGGTCGAAGTCGACTACAAGGAAGCACAGAAGCTCAGGCGATATATCACGGAGCGAGGCAAGATCCTGCCGCGCCGCATCAGCGGGAACTGCGCGCACCACCAGCGCCAGTTGACCGTTGCCATCAAGCGGGCGCGCAACCTTGCGCTGCTGCCGTTCACGATCGACTGACACACAGGGTAGAGAAAGGACCCGGGGACAGCCAGTCCCCGGGTCCTAACATATATTCCTAATTCCCCACAAAACGTCGTGTCTTGCTGATCGGCGCATCCTGAGGGCAGTGATCACCTGCCACGCATCGGCCGCGTGCCTCCCCCTGAGAAACCAGTACCATGCTGGCCGTGCGGGCGCGCGCCGCGCCCCATGGAGGAGGCAACGGCGGCGCCGCCGAAAGCACAGGCAGAGAGAGGATGACCGACGTGCCGACCACCGGTGCTGACCGTTCGATCGCTCGTCACCTGAAGGTACTGGACTGGCTACGAGCCGAACTCATCGGCGGCGTGGCCGCACTTTTCAAGGCGACGGCGCTGGGCTCGCAGGACGCGATCGCCGACGCGCTGTCCTCGATACTCTTGACGACCTACGTACTGGGGCGGCGCCTTGGCATATCCTTTGCGCAACTGGAACTGCGCGCCGCGCTGCGCGCGCAGGAACTGGCCAAGACGGGCCATGAGGTGGAACGCTCGTACGGCGACCTCAGCGCGCTCCAAAAACATTTCGACGAGGGTGCCCATGGTTGAGCCACGGCCCCGGCCCCCAAGAGTGGTCGCCTGGCTCGGCTGGGGCGCGCTTGCGGCGGTCGGCTATGCGATCGGGGTGCCGCTCCTGCTTGGGGGAGTCGCCATCTTCCCGATCGCGGTGGTCGCGTACGAAGGGGGCATCGGCGAGGCCGTCATCGCGGCTGCCGCGGGGATGCTCGGCGT
>JAKAPV010000171.1 GCA_021806845.1 Bacillota bacterium
ACCAGGGCCGCCCCCGCGAGCTCCGCGCGATCTTCCGCGCAGGGGTCCGCCACGAACTCGCCTTTTGGGACCAGGCGTACCGGCTCGGACGCTGAGTCCCGCCATGAATCGAAATCGCCCGTGTCATGCAGATCCATCAGGAACCGTCCAAATACGGAAGCAGCGGGCCGCCCCTCCTGGAGCGGCCCGCTTCTTCCCTGGCTTTCTTACTGCAGCACGTACACCGTGACCTGCTGGACGCCGAAGTTCGAAACCTCGGACTCGGAGCGGTCGATGAAGATGTCGATGCGGTTGCCCTGGATGGCGCCGCCGGTGTCGACAGCGCGCGCCAGGAAGCCCCCGGCGGGGAGGTCCGGCGACGTGTAGCCCGTCACCCAGAGGAGCGTGCCCAGCGGAATGACGCGCGGGTCGACGGCGATGTCGCCGGCGACGAGCGGCCGCCCGTAGTAGTCGACCGGGCCGTAGGGGTAGTTGTCCTGGTAGGTCGGCGCGTAGGCCGTCGCGGTGAGGTGCAGGGTTTCCTGCACGGAGCGGCCGGCGATTGTGCGCGAGGCGGCAGTCGCCTGCGCCGGAGGAGCGGCCTTGGGCGCCGCGGGGGCATTCGCCGCAGCCGTTTCGGCCGCGGCGCGCACCTGCATGGCCGCATGCTGCAGCAGCATCGCTTGGGCCAGGAGCGGCATTGCCGAGAACTGCTTCTGCGAAATCGCCTGCAGCATGACCTGCTTGTTGGGCGCACTGGGTGTCTGGGCGGTCACGGTGTTCGGCAAAAGCAGCAGTGCCGAAGCCGCAATGCTCAGTGTGGTCGTCATACGCATCGTTGAAACCTCCAACTTGACGTATTTCATCGGTTGGTGGTCAAAGTTTACGTGACGACGTTCACAATGTCAGTCCGCCTATTCCCTTTGGAGCGCGGGTCGCTGTACATACGCCCACTGTCTTCGTAGTTTCGCTCCGTTTTTCACAGCGTAATGCGGCGATGGGTGATGTCGGCATGTCTTCCTGTCGCGGCGTCGTCTTCGCCGGCTGCCTAACTGTTCGCCGGGCAACGTGACGAAAGCTGGCGCCCTGTTTTGGCGTACGAGTTTCGAGACGCAGACCATCGCATTCCAAGATGCCCCGTTCGCGCGTTTCGCATGCGCGCAGATGCAATTTTGCCAGGTTCGTCCGCAAGCCGGCGCCAAGGGAGTACGATGACTGCAGTGGAGTTGGCCCGTGCTGGAGGAGTAGCATGCTGCGTGACGTCCGTCTGCTCTGTGCGGGCTACTCTCGCGTTGACTGGTCGATTTTCAAGACGGGGAACCCCGCCGGCCAGCTGGTACGGGCGCCGGCATGGATGTACCTTCTGCGTTCCGACGACGCGGTCATGCTGGTCGACACCGGCATGCCGAAGTCTTGCATCGACAATGGAAACTACTTTGCGGATCCGTCCGGAGAGCCTCCACTGATCGTGCCGGAGATGCGGCCGGAAGACTGGGTGGAACAGGTCCTCGAGCGGCAGGGTCTCACGGTCGCCGACATCGACGGCTTGATCAGCACCCACTGGCATTTCGACCACGCGGGCGGCAACCAGCTGTTCCGGCGCCAGCCGATACTCGTGCATCCTCTCGAGATCGAAGGCGGACGCGCGGGAGCATACCCGCCCGAGTGCTCCGATCTGTCGCTCGACTACCGCACGATCACGGACGGGTACCGGCCGATGCCCGGCGTCACCCTCCTGCACACGCCAGGCCACACGCCTGGACACCTTTCGGTCTATTGCGAGCCGCAGGGCCTGCGGCCGATCCTGCTGACGATCGACGCCGCCTACACGACCGACAATTGGCAGAGCGAGATTCCCGGCGCGCAGGAAGATCCAGAGCTCGGCCGCAGGAGCGTGACGCGGCTGAAGGAAATGGCCGCAGCGGCAAATGCCGCCGTGTTTTTCGGCCACGACCCGGATCAGGCGTCCGAAGCAGCCTGGCAGCCCTTGCTCGGCTAGTCGCCGGCACCGATGCGTCTTGAAGCGGAGCATTCTGCAAAGGCGCGCGACCACCAACGGGAGCGTGCCCACCCGAGAGGACAACGAGCAAGGTCCCGCGGCGCTGTTAGCGCACCATATCTCCACTGTGGAAGAGCGCGACGATCTGTGCGCGCCGAGACAGCCCAAGCTTGTCGAGTATGTCGCTGACGTGATTCTTCACGGTCTTCTCCGATAGGGCGAGGCGCGTTGCGATTTCACGGTTGCTGAGCCCTTCGGCGACCGCCCACGCGACTTCCAGTTCCCGTCGCGTCAGGGAGGAGATCTTGGGCCTTTCCGCGCTCTGCGGCTCGTCACCGCGCACATACCGCACGAGCGCGTCCGCCACCTGATCGCGTAGCGGTGCGCGCCCCTCGGCAAGCGAACGGATGGTGGCGATTAGCGCCTCACCGTCCACGGTCTTCGTCAAGAAGCCATCCACACCAGCGGCCACAGCGGCGACCACGGCCTGGTCTTCGCCGTACGACGTCAGTGCAAGGATTCGCATGGCGGGCGCGGCCTTGCGCAGTTCAGGGACGATGTCCAGGCCGGAGCGATCGGGCAGGCGGATATCGAGCACGAGCACATCCGGTTGCTGGAAACGCACCAACTCCACGGCGTCGGCGGCGGTGGAAGCCATGGCGACCACGTCGAACTCCGGAACGTCTGCGAGCAGCGACGCGAGCCCGACCCGCACGACCTCGTGGTCGTCGACAATCACCACGCGAGTGCCCATGCGATTCTCCTTCCTCAGGTGGCGCGGGGCAAAGGTATGCAAATGTCCAGCACCGCGCCGCCCGAAGGGCCGCACGACAGTTCCACCCGGCCCCCGAGAGCAGCGATCCGCTGATGCAGGGTCGAAAGGCCGTGGCCTTGTCGGACGGCTTGCGGATCGAAGCCGCGGCCGTTGTCCCGTATCGAGAGGAACAAAACTTCGTCGCGGCAGTCGAGTTCCACGTGGACCTTGGTAGCCCTGCCGTGGCGACCGGCATTCGAGGCCGCCTCCTGGATGCTCGTGGCCACATCCGAAACCAGAGCGTCCGGGATGCGGGCTGCGATCTCCCCTCCCTGCCAGCTCACCTGCATGCCGTAGAGGCGTGCGACTTGTTCCGCCGCGCCGAGGATGGCCGGAGCAGGGCCGTCCTGCGCCCCCCGCTCGATGGCATCGAGGATGCCGCGGATCGCCTGCATCGAGCGCTGGACGGCCTCGATCGCGAGGTCGACGCTCATGGTGTCGGTCAGCGCGCGCAGGCCGCGCCGCCGCGCGCGCTCGAGCTGGATGCCGAGCGCATAGAGACCCTGCAGCGCGCGATCGTGGAGTTCCATCGCGATCTGCCGGCGCTCCGAGTCGCGGACATCGCGGGCGTACTTGCGGGCGATGCGCTCGCGGGCGATGGCGACTGCGCTCTGCACCGCAAACATCTCCAGGAGCTGCTCCTCGGGCTGGTCGAACGGGACCTCGCCCTCATGCCCGCCCAGGTAGAGGTGACCGAGCAGCTCACCCTCCCAACGGATCGGCACGCCAAGGAACGCGCGGAAGGTGGGATGCCCGTGCGGGAAGCCGGAAAACGTGGAGTCCTCCGTCACGTTGTCGATGCGCAGGGAGGTGGTCCCCGAGAGGCGCGCGAGCAGGCCGCGGTGCGTCGGCAGCTGGCCGATGATTTCCCGCGCTTCGTCCGGAACGCCGTAGGTCACGAATTCGACGACATTCTGCTGCTCGTCCAGCTCCGCGAGCGCGCAGTACTTGGCGCGGCTGAGTTGCGCCGCGAGGGCGGCGATCCGGCCGAGGATCTGGGGGTAGGTGCCCTCACGGGCCATGGCCACCGACGCGGCATGCAGCGCCTCCAGCTGCCCATCCCATTCTTTCGCGGCGTCGTACAGGCGCGCGAGCTGCTCCTGGCGGTCGGCAAGGCTGCGTTCGAGGCGCTGGATGTGCCCGAAGACCACCCAGATGACGGAGGCGATGGCCAGTGTCTCGCCAATGCCGAGCAGGCGCTCGATATTCTCTTCCAACGGCGTCGTGCGCAGCCAGGGTTCGATGACGAAGTCGAAGAGGATCTCGATGGCTGCGACGGTGCTGACGATGACCCACTTGATGCGCCGCAGGGCCGCGGAGCGCCTTGGCGGCTCCGCGGCCTGGGGCGGGACGGCCGGCTGGTCCGGGACCTTGCCGGGCGGCATGCGACACGCTCCTTTCGTGGGAGGTGTCTAGGGCGTTTGCTCGCGGCGGACGGCGCTGCGGATTTCCGGGGTTTCCTCTACGAGGTTCAGAATTCCTTCCACCATGCGGTTCACCCAGATCCCGAGCACGTCCAGCAGGAGCAGGAAGGCTCCGGTCAGCAGGGGCAGGACCCCCCAGACCAGTCCGACCACGCTGAGGCAGCTCACGCCGCCGAAGATCACCAGTGCAAGGCCGGTCATGCGCAGGGCCGACGGCTGCGCTACCTTCGCCACGGCCCGCGTGGACGGCGGGGCGGTCACCGGGAGAGCCGCCATGCGCTGTTCCGCCGCCCGGCTCCGGCGCAGGTTGCCTTGCTCCCAGGCGGACACGGCAGACCGCGCGGCCGCCTTGCCCTGCGCCATCGCCGTGACGACGGTCGCCGGTCCGGTGAGTGCGTCGCCCGCGGCGAACACGCGGCCGGAAATCGGCACCTGCACCCTTGCGAGCGCCGCCGCTCGATCCTCCACGAGACACGCCATGCTTTCGGAGCCGCTCGGCAGGCCGGTGGCTTGGAGGCGCCGGTCACGGAACACCGGCCGGGGAGCCCCCGGCAGGGGCAGCGAGGCGTTCAAGCCGCGCAGCGGGGTCGCGTCGACGCGGTACCCGGTCGCCACGACCACGAGGTCGATCGGGCCGAGCGCTTCCGGCGGCTCGGGCAGGACGGCGGGCCGGACCTTGGCGCTGCGCTGCCTCGTGCGGCGCAGCTCGGCTGCCACGCCGCCGTCGGTCTGGGTCGAGAAGCGCTCCACGGCAGTGTTGAAGCGGATCTCCACACCTTCGCGCTCCGCCTGCTCGAGTTCGTCGCGCCGCACCTTCGCGAAGCGGCGGTCCATCCACTCGACGGCGAAAACGGTGGCACCGAGGCGCCGCGCCGTCCGGGCGACGTCCATGGCGGTGTTGCCCGCCCCGACGACCAGGAGGCGGCTGCCCGGGGGCAGGTCGGTGAGATCCGTCCGCCGGACGAGGGCCTCCTTGGCGCGCGTGAGGAAGGCTGTCGCGTCCTCGATCGGCACGGACTCGGTCCCTTCAGCACGCAGTGCCGAGGGAAGCGTGGCGCCGTGCGCGAGGATGACCGCGTCGTGCGCTGCGAGCAGGTCACCAAGCGGCCTGTCGCGCCCGATCTCCACACCGGTGACGAGCTGGAGGCCCGCCGCCTGCAGCGCCTGCAGCGGCCGCCGGGCGATCTTCTCCGGCAGCGTGAAGTCCGGAATACCCCAGCGCAGGACCCCGAGCGGCTGCGGATCGCGCTCGTACATCACGACCTGCGCACCGGCGGCGAGCAACTCCCAGGCGGCTGACATGCCGGCGGGACCCGCGCCAACGACTGCGACGGAGAGGGCCACGGTCTGATCCGGCTGCGACACCGGCGGTACCGGGTGCTGGTCCGCCACGAAGCGTTCGAGCAGGCCGATTTGCACAGGGGCTCCGCCCGCGAGGTTCCACGAGCAGGCTCCCTCGCACTGGATGCTCTGGTCGCAGACGCGGCTGCAGATGTCCGGGAAGATGGTGGTCTTGCGCAGCGTCGAATGGGCGGCGGCGAGATCTCCTTCACGCAGCGCGCGGATGAAGCCCGGAATGTCGTTGTGGGCGGGGCAGCCGAGGACGCAAGTCGGATCGGGGCATTGCAGGCAGCGCGATGCCTCAGCGGCCGCCTCTTCCCAGTCGGTGAAGCCCCTGCGCGCCTCCTGCGTCGAGTACCTGAGCGGCTCCGTCGCCCAGGTTGGCACCTCCACGGCCGGCGCGACGAGCATGGGACCGTCGATGGCGATTGCGCTGTACGGGCAGGTGCGCTCGCACTGGCGGCAGCCGACGCAGAGATCCTCATCCGGCGAGCAGATCCAGTCGGCCCTGTCGAGCTGCAGGGCTCCCGTCGGGCAGCGCACGATGCACTCCTGACATCCGGCGCAGCGTTCGCGATTGAGGCGGATCGCGGGGTGTGCGAGTTCAGGACCCTGGTGGATGACGGCCATCGCTACTCCTCCCCTCGTTCAGAGATCGTTCCCAGGCGCTTCCCGCCCGTCACTGGGCACCGCCCATCGTCACGTAGAGCGCCAGCATCGACGCCCCCAGCAGCAGCGTGAAGGCGCCCGTCGCCAGCCGGAGGCCGAGCGTGCGCAGGCTCATCGGACGCAGGTCCCTGCCGACGATGCGCCAGGTGGCGTACGCGGAGGCGATCATTCCGAGGGCGACGACGATCAGCTGGCTGCGCACGACGCCGGCGGTGGAGAGGACGTGCACGCTGTAGAGCGGGGAGTGGGCCGTGCCGAAGAGGTTCCAGCCGAGGTCGAATGGATCGCTGATCGCCGGCACGATGCGCAGGAAGTGGTCCCAGAAGCGCGGCAGCTGCCGCGCGAGGTAGTCGGCCGCAAGGAGCGGGATCAGGCCGTAGGCGATCGGCGTGAACCAGTGGGTGAATGCGCCGCCTGCCTCGCCGTCCCTGCGCGCGAACACCTGCTGAACCAGCCAGACGTAGCCTGCGATCACGCCGACTATGGCC
>JAKAPV010000172.1:0-2609 GCA_021806845.1 Bacillota bacterium
CCCCGATGTCGATCACGGTCCGCACGTTCGGGTTGACGTGCGCGATCCCCCTGGCGTGGCAGCTGATCTCGGTAATCTGGTCGTTGCCGAATGTGACGTTGAAGCGGCCGTAGCCGGTGCCGATGACGTAGTCCACCTGCTCGCGCTGCACGCCGGCCTGCTCCGCCGCCTGCACGAAGGCGCGCTCCGCCGCCTTGACGACGTTGCTGCCGGTGTCGACGAGGACCTTCGCCACCATCGTGCCGGTTTCGTCGACGATGACTGCCTTGGTCTGCGTGGAACCGACATCCACGCCCGCCCTGTAGAGCATCCGATCCCCTCCCTCTGCGTTCTTCCCTAGCCGTGCGAGACCAGCTTGTGGTGCTCCAGGGACTCCATGAACGCGTCGATGCGCGTGCGCATCTGCGCTGGAGAGAAGTAGCGCTGGTCTTCGAGATCGGATTCCACGAGCAGCGTCGGCACGCCGAGCTGGCGCGCGAAGTACTCGCGCATGTCGCCCTGGCCCGCAGAGAACAGCCGGCAGCTCTTCACTGAGTGGATCACGAGCCCGTCGGCGCCCCACTCGTCCACGTAGCTCTTGAGCTGGGCGTAGCGCTGCAGGAAGTTGCGGTTCGTGAGGTTCCACTTGAGCATGTGCATCGCGACGCTCTCGAGCGGGTTCGCAGGGTCGTGGCGGAAGCCGAACTCCCAGAGGCCGCCGACGGTCGAGTAGCTTGAGGCCACGAAGACTGCGCCCCAGCGCTCGAACATCTCGCGGAAGGTGCGCAGGTAGGGCCAGGGCGGCGGTCCCTCGATCACCAGGCGGTACTTCTCCTCCGGCAGCGGGCCCTGGTGCTGGGCGACCTTCTGCTGCAGATCGAGGTAGGCGTCGCGGAAGTAGTAAAGGCCTTCCTTGGTACCGCGCAGCGCGTAGAGTGGTCCCATCATTGTGACCGCGTCGAAGTAGGCGTCGAACGGGCTCGGCCGGAGCTGCGTAAGCAGCTTGATCTGGGCCCAGTACTCGCCGGTCTCGCGTGACAGTTCCACCACCTCGCGCAGGCGGTCCGGGTCGTAGCGCTTGCCGGAGATCCGCTCCAGGACCGGGATCAGCTCCTCGAGCTGGCGCACCACGTACTGCACGTCCTCCGGGCGCGGTTCGCCGTCGGGCGTGCGCAGGAAGGGGATGTCGATGTCGAAGATCGGCGCGCCGGTGAGCTCCGAGAGGTGCTCCCACCAGTGCAGGTAGACGTTGCAGCCGACGTAGTTCGTCAGGAGGAGGCTCGGCGGCGGCACGGTGGCCATCGGCGCCTGGTTGCCGGAGAAGTAGAGGCCGATGTCCGCCTTGACGTACGCGCAGTTGTCGGTCGAGTAGCCGATCTCCTCGGCCTTCTGGATGAAGGGCAGGGCCTGCTTCTTGACCGCGGTCTGCAGCGCGTTGATCTCCGGGTAGACCGGCAGCAGGTCGAATGCGCGCAACAGCTCGACCGGGTTGCCGCTGATCAAGAGGTAGACTGAAGGGTCGCCTTCGCCGTGCGCGGACCGCGTCATCTGAGCGAAGTAGTCGTTCATCAGGTCCTTCTGGAGATCGTGAAGTCGCCCGCGATAGTTCTTCTTCTCGGCGTTCTCTGCCATGGTCATCGCCTCCCTAGTCGAGCAAGAGGGACTCAACGAAGGTCTCGACCTCGGTCTGGACCTTGTCGAAGAGCCACATCTTCTCTTCGTACTCCACGAACAGGTGCGGGATGTTCGCCTCCAGGAGCGCCCTCCGGTAGATGGCGTAGTCGAACAGGCCGGGCTCGCAGAACTTCGGCACGCTGACGATCACCGCGTCCGCCTTCGCACTCTTTACCTGCGCGACCAATTCCTCGCCCTTGTGGCGCCGCGAGTCGTGCTTGACCGACGAGGTCACCGAACTGTCGCGATAGGCCTCGGCGAGGCTGCGCACGCCGTCCCGGTCCGCCGGCACGTCCTCGGTGAACCAGCGCCGCCCGAGTGCGAAGTCGTCGTCGAGGATGTCGAGCCCCGCCTCCTCCATGGCGTTGATCAGGTCCAGCGAGGGCTGCTCGCAGAAGGAGCCGACCAGGATGACCCGGATGTGGTCGCGCTCGTGGCCGGGCTTCGTCTGCACGAGCCGCTGCGCGTGCTCGAGCAGCTTGATGTGCTCCTCGACCGTCAGGATGTGGCCGGCGCGTACCAGTGTGTAGAGCTCCTTCGTCGTGAGGACTTGCGGGTTTTGGCGCCGGAAGGCGTAGAGGTCGCGCATCAGGCTGCGCGCCCGGTTGTACAGCGCGATCGACTGGTTCACGTCGTCGTTGGTGACCTCTTTGCCCGTAAGCTCCGAGAGCCGCTCGAGGATGCGCCGGTACTCGCTCTCGAGGTAGTCGACGCTGCTGTCGGAGATGAGGTTCTGCGGGAAGTGGATGTACTCCACCCACTGGTCCGGGAAGTTGCGCTTGAACACCGAGGCGAGGTTGCGCGCCGGGTCGCAGATCGAGTGGAAGACCATGCCGTCGAAGTCCTGCAGGCGGTTCGTCAGCCCGAGCTCGAGCGTGCTCTTGATCACCGAGCAGACGAACGACTGGAAGCGGGAGTCGGCGTGGGCGATCTCGATCTGGTTGCCGGCCCCGACG
>JAKAPV010000172.1:2619-6706 GCA_021806845.1 Bacillota bacterium
GCTGTAGACCGGGAAGTTGCCCACGATCGGCTTGCCGGTGGTGCGCTTGATCTCGGAGACGACCTTGAACTCGGGATCCTCGAACAAGAAGCGCAGCTCGTCGACCAGGGCCGGGAGATCCTGTGCCTCCTCGATCGCGGGCACTAAGGTGGTTGCCATGTCAGTCACCCTCCTTGCGAAAAGCTTCAACCCATGACCACGATGTTGCGGATGCCCTGGCCGCCTCGCAGGTAGTCGAGGCCCTCGTTGATCCCTTCGAGCGGCACGCGGTGCGAGATCAGTTCCGAGAGCCTCAGGCGTCCGCGGGCCACGAGGTCGATCAGAGGCAGGTAGTCGAGCGGACTGCAGCCGAGCGATCCCAGCACCTCCATCTCGAAGAACATCAGCCGCGACACGTTGAGCTCCACCGGGTGCTGGCAGTAGCCCACCTGCACGAGCCGCCCGCCGCGGGCGAGGCTGTCGAACGCCTGCACGATGGTCGGCGGGTAGCCGATCGCCTCGAACGCGATGTCGACGCCGCCGCCCGTCAGGCGCTTGATCTCTTTCGAGACCGCGTTTCCCTCGCCGCCCTTGAGGGCGAGTGCCGCACCGAATTGCCGGGCGTGCTCGAGTTTCTCGTCGGAGATGTCCACGGCGATCACCTTGGCGCCGGAGGCGGCCGCGATCTGCACCACGTTGAGTCCCACGCCGCCGCAGCCGAACACGGCGACTAGGTCGCCAGGCTGCACCTGCCCGCGGTTCTTCACCGCGTTGTAGGGCGTCGAGACGGCGTCCGCGATGATGCACGCGTCGACCAGCGGGATTTCCGGCGGCAGGTGCAGCACGTCCTTGGCGGGGGCCGTCATCAGCTCCGCGTAGGCGCCGTTGACGTGGTTGCCGGGCATCACCATGTGCTCGCAGATGTTCTCGCGGCCCCGCCGGCACTGGCGGCACTTGCCGCAGCTGAAGACGGCGGGCACGAGCACCGGGTCGCCGATCGCAAAGTCCTTGACCCGCTCGCCGACGGCCCGCACGATGCCCGACGCCTCGTGGCCCAGGATCAGGGGAGGCTTGTGCGCCGTGGGCACGTCGTGGTCGATGTAGTGCAGGTCGGTGTGGCAGAGGCCGCAGGCCGCCACCTGCACGAGGATCTCATCCGGGCCCGCAACGGGGTCCGGGACCGTCTCGATGCGCAGGGGCTGGTGGGGTGCGTAGAAGACAGCCGCCTTCACTTCGCCACCTCCGCGTCCAGCGGCTGGCCGCAGACACCGCAGAACTGGAAGCCGGACGGGATGCCCTTGGCACTGCACGATGGGCAGGTCCTGGTCGGGGCGCCGTGCCAGAAATCGCCCTGGCCTTCCCGGCTCATCTCGCGCAGGCCGCGGTAGTCCGGCTGCCGCTTCTCGACGAAGGAACGCATGCCTTCCTGTGCGCCGGGGTGACCGAAGTGCAGGCTGAGCCACTCGCGGGCGTGGCCGATCGTACTGTACCAGGAGAGGTCCTTCCAGAAATTCGTCGCCTCCTGGGTGTAGCGAAGAGACTCCGCGAACTTGTCGGTGAGCTTCTCTACCCATTCGTCGATCTGGTCGTCGAGCTTGTCGTAGGGCACGACCCGGTTGACGAGGCCCCAGTCGAGCGCGGTCTCAGCGGAGATCGGCTCGGAGAAGAACAGCAGCTCGCGCGCGCGCCGGTCGCCGACGATGATCGGCAGCCACTGCGTGCCGCCCCCGGCGGCGACGCTGCCGACGCGCGTGCCCACCTGCCGGATGAAGGCGGTGTCTGACATGACCGCCAGGTCGCAGGCCATGTTGAACTCGTTGCCGCCGCCGACCGTCATGCCGTTGAGACGGGCGATGGTCGGCTTGCCCATGTGCCGGATCGCGTCGAGGCAGTCCTGGAAGTGGACCATGTACTCGAGGAAACCGCTCGGCTGGTCGACGTACTTTTCCGCGTACTCCTTGACGTCGCCGCCGGTGCAGAACGCCTTCTGGCCGGCGCCGGTGAGAACGAAGACGTATACGTTCGGGTCGAAGGACGCCATGCGGGCCGCCCGGTGGATCTCCTGGAGCGTCTCCGTGGTATAGGCGTTGTAGGCGTATTCCCGGTTGATCGTGAGGCGCGCCACGCCCTTCGGGGATACCTCATAGATGATGTCCTTGAACTCCTGTGCCATCGTGATGCCTCCTAGCTGGAATTGCCCGCGCTGCCGGGCCGGGCCTAGCTGTGCGTCCAGACGGGCGCCCGTTTGGCGACGAATGCCTCGATGCCCTCGCGCCCGTCGTGGGTCGGCAAGAGATCCTGGAGGTAGATCTCGAACCCGCGCTGCATCGCAGCGTGCGGGTCCTGCCCGAGGGCGCTCCCCAGGATCCGTTTGGTCGTGCGCAGCGCGAGGCCGCTCATGCCGAGGAGCTGCGCCGCGAGCGCCTGGGCGGTTTCCTTCAGCTCCGCCCGGGGGACGAGCCTGGTGATCAGGCCGTTGCGCTCCGCCCAGGCGCCGTCGAGCGTCTGGCCCAAGAGGCAGACCCGCGCCGCCTCCTGCCAGCCGACGCGCGCCGGCAGCAGCGCGGCGCCGATCGGCGGGGTCGCGGCGAGTGTGACCTCCGGCAGGCCGAACTTCACGTCGTCCGCAGCCACCACGAGGTCGGAGAGCAGCACGAGCTCGAATCCGCCGCCGAGCGCCGCCCCGTATACCTCGCAGAGCACCACCTGCGGCAGGCGGAGCAGCGTCTCGCCGAGCCGGTGGAAGGCGGCGAGCATTTCGTCCGCGACATCCGGCAGGTGGTCCGCGATCGCGACGCCGGCGCAGAAGGCGCGCGTGTCCTCCGCCCGCAGCCAGACGAGGTCGATCTCCCGGTCCGCCTGGAGTCCCGCGAGCAGATCGTTCAGCGCGACGATGTGCGACCTTCCCAGAATGTTGAGCGGCTGCTCGCAAAGCGTGATGACCAGCGCGCGCCCCGTCCGCTCGACCCGGATGCCCTGCGTCACGATGCCCTGCCCCCTCGCGATGGTCTGATCTCGAGCCCGTGCAGGAAGAGTTCCGCCATCTGGCTTGCGAGCGTCTCGACGCCGGGGTCGGCGTCGGTCCGATACCAGGTGTGGACCCAGTTGATCATGCCGAAGAGGCTCATCGTCGCGACCCGCAGCGGCACGCCCCCTTCCGCCTCGAACGGGGCGAGCACGCCTGAGACGGTGGCGTAGTAGCTGCGCTGCAGGGCGCGCACGCGCCCCGACCAGGGCGGCTCCAGGGAGGAGAGGTCCTCCGTGAGGGTGATCAGCTCGTCCGGGCGCTCGAGGAAGTAGCTGAGGTGCGACTGGAAGACGGTGTGCACCCGTTCGCGCGGGTCCGAGACGCCCTGCAGACCGGTTTCGAGCCGCCCGATCAGGGAGCGGAACGCCCGGTCGCAGACGAGGTAGAGAAACTCCTGCTTGTTCGCGCAGTAGTGGTAGAGCCCCCCCGAACTCATCGGCACGGCCCGGGCGATGTCCCTGATCGACGCGCCGTCGTATCCCTTTGCCGCGAAGGCGCGCGCGCAGCCGTCGAGAACCTGTTCGCGCCGCTGGTCGAAACCCGTCATCGCATGCCCTTCCTTCGCCGCACGTCCGCGATCGGACGTTCGATCGAACAATGCCATCGTAGGTCGCTTGGGGGGCGGCGAAATGATGCAGACACCCCAAATCGCCTAGGTCGTTTGCATGGACGTACGCCCAAGGAAGGCTCTCGCCTGCGGTGCAGGACGCCAATTGGGGGCGCGGCAACGGAGCGCCGCAAGGGCGCGGACAGAAGGGAGGCAGAGATCGTGAAATGAGGCAAGCGCCTCAGGCGAGATAGGATAATCGGTTGGTTCGCCACATTTCGGGACTCCGTATACTGAGCGAAACCTAAGACTGCCATTTCGAGGCGGGGTGATAGCGTTCAGGCATTGGTCGCCGTCCCGGTCGACATGCCTCCGCGCGTTGGCGCCATAGCGCAATGATTCGGGCATCGTTGCGGGGGAGACGCACGCTTAGGTCCGCGCTCCGGCTACTGGCTGCGGCGCGATACGCCACGCACTAGGTAAATGACCGCGCCGCGCACGTTCACTGCCCGCTGATCCTGAAGTCCCAACTC
>JAKAPV010000173.1 GCA_021806845.1 Bacillota bacterium
GATCTACCTGCTCCCAGGGAACGAAGACGTCGTCGAACCAGGTGAACGTCTCGACCATCTTGTGGCTCGCGCTCAGCGGGTGCTCGACCTCGCTGCGGTGCGAGGAGAGATACGGGCTTGCGATCAGCCGCAGGCCCTCCGCGTCGAGCGGGAGCCAGAAGCTGACTGCGTAGTCCTCCTCGCCCGGGCGCATCGCGCGCGTCGGCAAGACGATCAGGGCGTTTGCGTTGATGGACACCGACGTGTGCACCTTCGCGCCGCGCACCACGATGCCATCGTGTCGGCGCTCGACGATGCGCAGGTACTGATCGGGGTCCTCCTGCTCGGCGGGCGGGCGACCGCGGTCGCCCTTGGTGTCGGTCTGCGCGACGGCGAGCGCCCAGTCTTCCTTGCGGGCGCGCGCAAGCAGTGCCTCCACCCGCGGCAGGTAGTGCGTGCCGCGCTGCGCATCGCACGCCTGGGCGACGCGCAAGAGGGCGAAGAGCGCATCCGTGCCGATCTCGTGGATCAGCGTCACGACAGTGCGCCCCTCCGCGGTCGCCGCCTCGATGGCGCGCATCCGCAAGAGGAGGTCCTCCGGCGACTGCGGCACCTTGTAGAAGCGGCTGATCTCCTCACCGTCCTGCGTGGTGACGCAAAGATGGCGGTACCTCGGGTCCTCGGCCAGCGCGTAGTCGATGGCGGCGTGGTCCACCGCCTTGCGCAAGACGGGGTGCTCCGTCACGTCGGGCACCCAACTCCCGCGGAACATCACCTGGCGCCCATCGCGAAGGCTCTCTCTGTACTCGTCCGGTGTTCTCAGGCCCACGGGATGACCTCCTACTTCAATACGTGGAGCGGCTGTCCCAAGCCGGCCAGCGCAGCTTCGTGCCAGGCCTCGGCGTAGGTGGGGTGGCTGTGGATGGTCGCGGCGACGTCCTCGAGCGTTGCACCCATCTCGATCGCGAGCGTCATCTCCGCGATCAGATCGGAAGCATGCGCCCCGCAGATGCCGGCGCCCAGCAAGGCGCCGGTCTCCTGATCCGCCACGAGTTTCGCGACGCCGAGCGGCGAGCGGCTGGCAAGCGCCCTGCCGAGCGCCCGCAGCGGGAACTGGGCCGTGCGCACGCCGTAGCCTTGCGAGAGCGCCTCCGCTTCGCTGAGGCCGACCGTCGCGAGTTCCGGATCGGAGAACACCACGGCCGGAATCGCCTGCGCGAGGAAGGCGGCCGTCTTGCCGGCGGCGACCTCCGCCGCCACATAGCCCTGGTGGCTCGCCCGATGCGCCAGCATGGGGTTTCCGGTCACGTCGCCGACGGCGAAGATGTGCGCGACCGACGTGCGCATCCGGTCGTCGATCTCCAGGAAGGGCCCGGCCGCCGCGACGCCAGCCTGCTCGAGGTCGAGTCCCGCGACGTTCGCCTCGCGCCCAACCGACACCAGCACGGCGTCGGCCTCGACTTCTTCCGCCTCCCCCTGCGGCGGCGAGAAGCGCAGGTGCACGCCGTCGTCGCGCACATCGGCCGCCTCCACGCGGACGCCCTTGCGCACGCTGACGCCGAGTTCTTTCAGGCGGCGTTCCACGACGCGCACGAGGTCCTGGTCCGCCTGGCCGAGCAGGCGATCGGTGAACTCGAGGATCGTCACGTCCGCGCCGAGCTTCGCGGCTGCTGTCCCGAGTTCGATGCCGATGTACCCGCCGCCGATGACCAGCAGGCGCCGCGGCAGTTCCCCGAGCGCAAGGAAGTGACGCGGCAGCAGGATGCGCCTGCCGTCCGCCGGCAGCTCCGGCAGCGTGCGGGCGTGCGAGCCCGAGGCGATGATCGCCTGCTGGAAGTGGTGGAGCTGCCGGCCCTCCGCCCCTTCCACCGCCGCTGCGTGCGGGCTGATGAACGCCGCGCGTCCCTTGGCGACATGCACCCCGCGTCCTGCGAGCAGCTGCGCGACCCCGCCTGTCAGCTGCGCGACGACGCCGTCCTTGAAGCTGCGCAGCCGCGAGAGGTCCACGCCGCCCGGTTGTAGCTGCAATCCGAGGGCATCGAGACCCTTCGCCCGTTCGTAGTCCTCGGACGCTGCGATCCACGCCTTCGAGGGGATGCACCCGTGCTGCAGGCAGACGCCGCCCAGCTCCTCCGCCTCCACGAGGGTGACGTCGAGGCCGAGCTGCGCTGCCCGAAGCGCCGCGACGTAGCCGCCCGGGCCGCCGCCGATCACAAGCAGTTCCGTCTGGTTGACGATCTCGCCGACGACCATTTCAGTTCATCTCCAGCATGAGCCGGTCAGGGTCCTCCATGAAGCGCTGGAAGTCCTGCGCGAAGCGGGCGATCTCGCCGCCGTCGAGCACTCTGTGATCGAAGGTGATGCTGAAGTGCAGGATGGTGCGCACCGCGATCTCGCCGCCGCGCACGACCGCCTCGTCGCGGATGCGTCCGAGGCCGAGGATCGCGACCTCCGGGTGGCGGATGATCGGCAGGCCGTACAGCCCCCCGATCGCGCCGTGGTTGGTGATGGTGAAGGCGCCGCCTTCCGTCTCTTGCTGTTGCAGCGTCCGCTCCCGCGCCGCCGCGGCGAGGCGGCGGATCTCCTGTCCGAGCTCTCGCAGCGGCAAGCGGTCCGCGTCGTGCACGACCGGCACGAGCAGCCCGTCGGGGGCATCGGTCGCGATGCCGATGTTGAGGCGCCGCGAGCGCACGATCTCGTCGCGCTCTGCGTCGAAACGCGCCGCGAGATCCGGGTGGAAGCGCAGTGCAGCGCAGACCGCCTTCACGGCGAACGGCAGGTACGTGAGATGATCCGCGCCGTCCGCCTTGAGGAGCGCGTTCCAGCGTCCGCGCAGTGCGGCGAGTTCCGTGATGTCGCAGTCGTCGAGGTGGGCCGCCTGCGGGATCTCGCGGTGTGCAACCGCCATGTTCTTCGCGATCACGCGGCGCAGGCCGCGCAGGGGGCGGCGCTCCTCGTCCGGTCCCGCGTCGGCCAGTCGCCGCGGCGCCGCGGGTGGCGGCGGGGCGGGCGCCTTGCGCTCCCCTGCGGCGTAGGCCGCGAGATCCTGCGGCGTCACGCGGCCGGCGGGCCCCGTGCCCAGCACCTCCCGCAGGTCGATGCCGAGCTCGAGGGCGAGCCGCCGCGTCGCCGGCGCGGCGAGGACCCTGCCCTGCGCTGGTGTCGGCGGGGCAGCCGCGGCAACCGCAGCAGCGGGCTGTTGCGCGGCCGCTGCTGCCGTCGCCGGCTTCTTCGCCTCGGGAGCCACCGCTTGCGCCGCGCCATCCGTTGCGATCTCGAGCAGCACCGCACCTACGGTGACGACGTCGCCTTCCTGCACGAGGCGGCGCTCGACGCGCCCCTTCCACGGCGAGGGCAGTTCCGCGGTGACCTTGTCCGTCTGAATCTCGATGAGCGGCTGGTCCTCTTTGACCTCGTCGCCCTCCTGCACCAGCCAGTGCAGTACTTCCGCTTCCTGCATGCCTTCGCCGATGTCGGCGAGCCGGAATTCCATGCGGCGCCTCCTTCAGTCTTGCAGGACGCGTCGCACCGCTTGCGCGATGTGCGCGGTCCCCGGGACGTAGAGATGCTCGGCCTGGACGAACGGGAACGGCGTATTCCAGCCCGTCACGCGCTGCACGGGCGCCGCCAGGGAGTAGAAGGCCTGTTCCTGGATCACCGCCGCAATCTCCGCGCCGATGCCCGCTTGGCGCACAGCCTCGTGCACGACGACCGCCCGCCCGGTCTTCTGCACCGACGCCACGATCGTCTCGCGGTCGAGCGGCGAAACGGTCTGCAGGTCGACGACCTCGCAGGACACGCCTTCCGTGGCAAGCTGCTGCGCCGCCTCGAGCGCCGTCTGCGCCTCCGCGCCGTAGGCCACCAATGTGACGTCCGTGCCCTCGCGCGCGATGCGCGCGACACCGAGCGGGACCGTGTAGTGCCCGTCCGGGATGTCCTGGCGCAAGCCGCGGTAGATGCGCATCGGCTCCAGGAAGACGACCGGGTCCGGGTCGTCGATCGCGGCCAGCAGGAGGCCCTTCGCGTTGTACGGAGTGCTGGGCATTGCGACCTTGACCCCGGGGGTGTGCGCGAAGAGCGTCTCAAGGCTGTCCGAGTGGAGATCCGGCGTCCGGACCTTGCCCCCGTAGGGAGCGCGGATGACCATGGCGGCCTGCAGGTGACCGGCGGTGCGCAATCGCAGGCGCGCTGCCTGCGAGGCGATCTGGTTCAGGCTGATGTAGAGAAATCCGCCGAACTGGATCTCGCAGATGGGGCGCAGGCCGTAGGCCGCAAGCCCCACCCCGACGCCCGCGATGCTGGACTCCGCCAGCGGCGTGTCGAAGACGCGGGCCTCGCCGAACTCCGCCTGCAGGCCGTCGGTCGCACGGAAGACGCCTCCGTTCTTGCCGACGTCCTCACCGAGCACGACGACATCCTTGTCGCGGGCGAGGGCGACCCGCATCGCGTCCTGGATCGCCTCGACGATGTTGGCCTTCACTCCTTGCCCACCTCCCCGAGCTCCTGGAGATCGGAGATGGTCTGCGCGCGGTCTTTTTGCACGCTTTCCGTCGGCGCGGCCCAGGTGAGGTCGAACATCTGGTCAGGGGTCACGTCGGGCGCCGCCTCGGCGCGTTCGATCGCCGCCGACATCTCGCTGCGTGCCTCCTCCTCGAGCCGCTCCTGCATCCCTTCCTCGTAGATCCCCTCGCGCTCAAGCAGGCGGCGCAGGCGCGCGATCGGGTCGTCCTGCTCGTGCTGCGCCACCTCTTCGTCGCTGCGGTAGCGCCGGGGGTCGTCGGAAGTGGTGTGCGGGCCGACGCGATACGTGACCGCCTCGATCAGCGCGGGGCCGTCCCCCGCGCGGGCACGCTCGACTGCCTCCTTGACGACGGCATAGACCGCGACGGCGTCATTGCCGTCGACGACCACACCCGGCATGCCGTAGGCCCACGCCTTCTGCGCGATCGTCTCGCTGGCGGTCTGCCGGGCCCGCGGAACGCTGATCGCCCAGCCGTTGTTCTGCACGAAGAAGACCGCCGGGACCTTGTGCACGCTGGCAAAGTTGAGGCCCTCGTGGAAGTCGCCCTCGGAGGTCGCGCCATCGCCGCAGCAGCCGACCGCTACATCGTCCGAGCCGCGCAGCTTGGCGCCGAGTGCGGCCCCGGCGGCGTGCGGGATCTGGGTGCCGATCACGATCTGGATCGGCATCGCCCCGACGTCCGCGGGAAAGGGTCCGGGGACACCGCCGCGGTAGAGGCTGATCACTGTTTCGATGGACACGCCGTGCGCAATGTAGGCGAGCAGTTCGCGATACGAGCCGATCAGCCAGTCGCTGCGGCGCATCGCGAGCGCGAGTCCGGCGGCACTCGCCTCCTGTCCGCGGATGGTGCCGATCGTGCCGATGCGTCCCTGCCGCTGCAGGCTGATCATGCGCTGGTCGAAGATGCGCCCGAAGACCATCCAGCGAAAGAGGTCTAACATCGTCTCGCGGTCTGGTTCGGTCTCCGCATGCGCCAGCCTGGCGCCGTCGACGCCGACGAGGCGTACGACCGGGAACTCCGCCTGCGGCGGGCGAAGGAAGTTCGCCTGCAAGTGAGCACCTCCACGTCTAGCCATCTTGTCCCTCGATCCCCTCGCGGGTGAACGCCATCGCGCGGCGGATGTGGCTGCGCACGAGCGCCTGCGCTCTCGCACCGTCCTGCTCGCGCAGCGCTTCGATGATCCCCCAGTGCTCGCCGAGGAAGCCGTCCGCCAGGCTCTCGTCGAGGAGCATGACGCGGCGTGTCGGCTGATAGAGGTGGCGCATTGCTCCTTCGAGCACTGCGAACACCTGGGAGAGGCTGCGGTTGTGCGCACTCTCCACGAGTGCCGTGTGGAAGTTGGTATCCGGGTCTGTGGCGTCGTCGCGCGCGCGGATCGCCTGCTCGGTCTCCTCCGCGTAGAGCCACATCCGCTGCAGGTCCGGCATCTCGCGGCGCTGCGCGGCAAGTTCTGCGGCCTGTGATTCGATGATCTCGCGCGCTTCGAGCAGTTCGAGCACGTCGGAGCGCTGCTGCACGAGGAGCGCTCCAAAAGCGCCGGAGATATCCTCGAGATCACGGCTGCGCACAATTGCGCCCTGACCTGTCAGCTCGATCACACCTGCGCCCGACAGCGCCGCCAGCGCTTCGCGCACGGCGGTGCGGCTGGCGGACAAAGCTTCCGCGAGTTTGCGCTCTGGCAGCAGCTGATCGCCCGGCTGCAGCTCACCGCTCGCGATCATTTCCTGGAGACGCTCGGTCACCCGCCGGTAGGCCGGCTGTCCAACCGTTCGCTTGATCACACGTCGCCCCCTAAAGGACTACCATGGTGGACCAAGACACCGTTCGCCGACCCAGGATGAAATCCTCCATGTAATGTGGTACGAAGCAAGTACTACACTTGACGGTGTAGAGAGCGTCCGCTACTTTTGTAATGCTGATTTGTGCACTCATATTTATGGGGGACGCACCCGTGCTGCCTGCTTTCGTCATTTTCTTTCGCGAGGCACTTGAGGCAAGCCTGATCGTAGCAATCACAC
>JAKAPV010000174.1 GCA_021806845.1 Bacillota bacterium
CCTTGCCTATCCGCCCGTACCGGGACTTGACGGAACCCGGCTCTGCTACTCGGTCTATCCGGCGCGCGGCGGGCGCGTTGCGCTTGCGGCGCCGGAGCCGCATCTCTGGGCTCGCTTTTGCCAGGAGCTCGCCCACGCGGAGTGGACGAGTGAGGCGCAAAGTCCTGCCGATGCGTCGAACCCCATCTGGCAAGCATTGTGCGAGGTCCTCGTGCAGAGAACGCCTGGGCAATGGGAGGTCTTCGCCCGTAAGCGGCAGCTGCCACTGCGCGCCGTGCTCACGCCGCAGCATCCCAGCGGGGACTGGACCCTCAAGCCCTGGAACTGACAGCCCCCTGAACAGTTTCGCGCTCTTTCGAGCGACGCTCCATGCCTTTGCGGATCTACTGGTCGACATATCCTCGGACCCCAATGGGACGCGAGGACTGTTGATCCGTAACCAGCCGCGCCTGAAAGAGACGCGCCACCTGGAAGCCATCACGAGTACAACCACCTGGGCAAGGACCCGATCCGTCGAGCGCCGCATCTACATGGCCGCACGCGTGCTACACGCAGGCGATCATCGTCTGCAGGGCGTCGCACGAGTGCGGCGGCGCTTCTCAGCGCGACGGACGGGAAGGCCCGTCGGGCGGGCGCGTTTGCGGCTACCCGTTCTCCGCGACCTTTGACAGTCTACACCTGCGGACCCGGGACCGACCCGACCTGGCGCCACCCTTCCGTGGAGAATTGAAGCGATGGCTGTACTCGGCTACTGAGGAAAATACGAACACCTATCTTTCATTCGGTGCAAACAGATCTGGCACTCGCCTCTTTGCGCGCCAGCGCTCCGCCGAATCCGGGGATTCGAGAGGCATCTCTTCCGGAAAGAACGCGTTCGCCCAGAACACGCGCACGGACTCTGGGAGCACCCGAAGGCCCAGAATATCAGCACGTACGACCGCACTGATGCGGTCCCACCCGTACGCCATAAAAAGCCACTTGATTTGTCCCCATGAGCCGTACGTCAGCACTGTCAGGATGATCATCTGGGCATCGCGTTCAGGGTCCAAAGTTTCCAATCGGACGTTGCGGAAGAGGTTCTCGACGGGCCGCAAGCAACTCATAGACCTTGTCCCTCTTCCGAAAAGCCTCCGAGCTCGGTACGGACATACTTTTGAACAACGCTTCGCAGGTAGGACTCTACCTCCTGGATGGGTAACGGCTCGCCGAGCACAAGTTGCGCCGGGGTGGACTTCCCTTCCACGTCATCTGTGTACACCAGTTGGCTGAGGAAGAGACGGGTAGAGAACAAGTATTCCGAATTCAGGATGAACTTCTTGGTGGCCCCGGCGACCAGTTCAGCGAGCGTAATGGTCCCGCTGCGTAGCAGAAAGTAGAGGTCGATATAATCCCGAGCCGTGGCACGACGGCCCAGGGCATACGCCTTCATCAGTGCAATCTCGCGCGCATCCGCCAATGCTACCCCACAGCTCTCGGCGAGTGGGTACATTAAAGTGAACGGATAAGCGATGAATCTGACCTTCGTGCCATCAATCAGCCAGTGCATCTGATCGGATTGCCGAAGGGAGATGCGCGCGCGCTTCGTGCCGAAAGTCTCCATCACTTTATCGATCAGATAGGTGTCCGGTAGCTTCTCTGTCGGCTGCCGCGAAAAGAAGTCAAGATCGTACGACTTCCGATGGCCAAGATGCAGGGCGAGTCCCGTGCCGCCCGCAAGATAGTAGTCCCTTGCCCACGGGCACGAGCCGATGGTTTCGAGGACTGCGCGACCATGGCTGTCCAGCACGTCCAGGATCACCGGCATGCCCCCTTTTCTCAAGTTTACCACGACCAGCGAGGTGGTAGTTCCTTCCATGGCATGTCCGAGACGCGGTCGATCGTGCCGGGTTGAGCTACCATAGCATCGTCCACACCGGGATGTCGGTGATCGCGTTCGCGAGGCGTGCAAGGGTCGACTCGGTGCAGGGGCAGATCACGACGGCGTCGAGGATCTTCTGCGGTCCGGGCTCCACTTCGGGCATGGTCTTGAGCGGCTCCGGGGTGCGATCCCCCGGCGCAAACTGTCGGGAGCGCTGTTCGCCCGGCGTCGTAGCCATGATTGTATAGATGTGTCTATGTGGAATAGGAACGGCGAGCCCGGTTCCGCCCGCGAGGTAGTAGTCCGCAGACCAAGAGCACGAACCGATGGTTTTCAGAACCGCTCGCCCCTGCCCGTCCAGCACTTCGTCACCGCATTCCACCAGAGCGTCGATCGGGCCCTGGAGTTCTCCATGAGCAGCCGTTATGAATCGCCCAAGTGGTCGCCCTGCAGCCGGAAGAGCTGTTCGTAGACGCCGCGGGCGGCGAGCAGTTCCTCGTGGCGACCTCGCTCGACCACCCGCCCCCCGGAGAGGACCAGGATCTCGTCCATGGCGTCGAGGGCGACCATACGGTGGGTGACCATCAGGAGGGACCGACCGGCTGCGAACCGCAGAATATCGCGCAGGACGGCCTCCTCCGTGACAGCATCCAATCCCTCCGTCGGCTCGTCGAGCAGGAGGATCGGTGCGTCCTTCAGGATCGCACGAGCGATGGCGACGCGTTGGCGCTCACCGCCGGACAGCCGCGTCCCCTGTTCTCCGACTGGCGTGTCGAGTCCCTCAGGCAGCACGGCGACGAGCGCCTGCAGACTCGCCGCCGCGGCGGCGGCCGCCACCTCCGCGTCCGACGCCTCGGGCCGCCCAAGGCGCAGGTTCTCCTTGAGGCTCACATTGAAGAGCGAGGTGTCGCGTGAAATCACGGCCGACATCTCCCAGATCTCCTCGCGTCGGATCGCTTCGATCGGCACGCCGCCCAGCCGCACGGATCCCTCGATGAAGGGAGCGAAGCCTGTCAGCGCGGAGATGAGCGTCGTCTTGCCGGCACCGCTCGCTCCGACGACCGCGATGTGTTTCCCGGGCGGCAGCTCGAAGTCGATGCCTCGCACTGCAGGCGTGGCCTGCGGGTCGTAGCGGACCCTGAGGTCCCGCACCACAATGCCCGCGCCGGCGGGATGCAGCGCCGTGGTCGGCGGTGCGCAGGCTGCGGGCTGGTCCACGATATCGAAGATGCGCCGCCCAGCAGCCAGGCACTGTCCGAGCGCCTGGAAGGACTGTGACATCGGCTGCGCCGCCTCGAAGCTCGCAAGCGCGACGAACGCTACAACGGCGAGATCCCACCCGGGCAGCCTCCCTGCCCGCACGAGCGGGATCGCGAGCACGAGTGCAGCCAGCGTTGCGAGGTTGCCGAGGAGGCCAAGCAGCGCGCTGCTCATGCCAGCTTGGCGCCGCATGCGCCCCTGTGCTGCGAGCAGGCGCTCCTGCGCCGCGTCGAGTTTCGCGCGGTACCCGTCTGCGCCGCCAAAGGCCAAGAGCTCGGATACCCCGCGCACACCGTCCGCAACGGCGATGCTGAGGGCGCCGCGCTTACGGAGCATCTCGCCGCCGGCGCGCTGGCCGAGGCGCAGCTGCAGGACGGCCGGCAGGCTCCCGAGCAGGAGGAGGGAGGAGACGGTCCAGGCGATGGAGGGGGCCATCGGCAGGAGCAGGAAGAAGACGAGCACCGCCGTCAGCAGCAGTACGACGGGCGGGGCCAGAGCGCGCAGGTAGAATTCCTGCAGGCTCTCGATGTCGTGGACGGCTCGGCTGAGGATCTCCCCGCTGTGCACACGCCCCAGATCCGCAGGCTGGCGCGCGTCGAGTTGCCTATAAAACCAGACGCGCAGATCCGAGAGCAGGCGAAAGGTCACGTCATGGGACGTCAGGCGTTCGAGGTAGCGGAAGGACGAGCGTCCCATGCTGAAAAACTGCACTCCGACGATCGGCACCATGAGCAAGAGGATCGTGGCGGGCCGCAGGGCTGCGCGGCTGATCAGGTAGGCGGATGTGCCAAGCAGGCCGATCTGGGCTGCGACGGCAAGGAAGGAGAGCGCGAGCGCAAGCAGCGCGCGCCCGAGGTGCGGTCTCAGGAAGCGAAGCAGGCGAATCATCTGCTCGCCCCCGATCGCGCGTAGTAGGAACGGATCAGGCTGCGATAGATGACGCCATGGCGGCGCAGTTCCGCTGGCGTGCCCACCTCGACGACGCAGCCGGCGGAGAGCACCACGATGCGAGCGGCCCGCTCGGCGGTCGAGAGCCGGTGCGCACCGATCAGAGCCCTCCGGCCGCGCGTCACCTCCGCGACAGCGGCCGATGCCTCGGCATCCGATACCGCGTCGAGGCTGGCGGTCGGCTCGTCAAGCACGAGCAGCGGGGCGCGGCTCAGCAGTGCGCGCGCGAGCGCGATGCGCTGCTGCTCGCCGCCGCTGAGCCCCAGGCCTCCCTCCCCGAGCACCGTGTCATAGCGATGCGGCAGCGCGGAAATGAACTCGTGCGCCCGCGCGGCCTGCGCCGCCTCCTCGACCTCTGCCATCGCGGCATCTGCCCGTCCCAGTCGAATGTTCTCAGCGATCGTGCCTGGAAAGAGTGTCGGCGTCTGCGGCACATAGGCGATCTGCTGCCGCCACCACGCGAGGTCCAGTTCGCGTAGCGGCACCGCGTCTACCGTGATCTCCCCCGCCGCCGGCTCGGCGAAGCGCAGCAGGAGTCGGAGCAGTGTCGACTTGCCCGCCCCGGACGGCCCGACGACGGCCAGCGATCCTCCCTTGGTCCAGTCGAGGTCGACATGGGCCAGGGCCTCTTTCCCTGCTCCAGGGTATCTGAAGTGCACGCCTGCCAAGCGAATCTCGAGCGGCGCATCGGGCGGGAGACGCCGTGTTCCGCCCTCAGCTGCAGGCGAAGGTGTGTTGAGCAGCGCGAAGATGCGCTCCGCCGCGACCGCGCCGCCGAGCCCCGCGTGAAAGTCGCTCCCCAGGCCGCGCAGCGGCAGGTAGAACTCTGGTACGAGGATCAGGATCGCAAGGCCCTGGGCGAAGTGCAGCGTACCGCCGAGCAGCCCGAAACTGATCGAGACTGCGACCACCGCCGTCGACAGCGATGCCAGGAGTTCCAGGGCGAATGCGGACAGGAAGGCGACGCGCAGCGTCTCAAGCGTCGCAGTCCGGTGGCGCTCGCTCACCAGACGGATGATCTCCACCTGTCGATGGCTGCGGCCGAACAGTTGCAGGGTGCGCATGCCGCGCACGACATCGAGGAAGTGCGCCGAGAGGACCCGCAGCATACCCCACTGCTTCTTGGTGCGCGCCTCTGCCGCACGTCCGAGGAGGATCATGAAGTATGGCAGGAGGCCGGCCGTAACGAGCAGGATGAGACCTGCCTGCCAATCCTGTGCGAGAACAGCGACAAGCACCGTCACGGGAATGAGGGCGGCGAGCGCCGTCTGCGGCAGGTAGTGGGCGAGATACGGGTCGAGACCTTCCACTCCGTCGAGCGCCGTCGCGATCAGTTCGCCCGTACGCTCGCCTGTGGCGTACGCAGGGCCAAGTGCCAGGATATGGGCGAACAGCCTGCTGCGGATGTCCTTGCGAACGCGCCGTGAAAACGTATCTGCGGCCGCCTGCCGCAGATAGGCGAGGGCCGCCCGCACGACCGCTACCAGCGCCAGCGCCAATAGAAGCGGCGACAGCTGTTCAAGTCCGGCGCCGCCGAGGAAGGCGCTCGCAATGATCTCCGCCATCAGGACGGCCTGGGCGACGACCGCAAGGCCGCCGCCCACCGCCAGGAGAACCGTAGCCACCAGCAGCGCCCTGCCGGCTGCCGCCTCGCGCAGGATACGTCGGTGCATGGCAGACCGCTCTCCCATCGGAGTGCTAGTAGTGCATGACCTGGTTGACCGAAACGCGCTTGCGGAAGACCCAGTAGGTCCAGATCAGGTAGGCAAGCACGATCGGCAGTGCGCTGAACGCGACGATCGTCATCACGTGCAGGCTGTAGGTGTTCGAGGCCGCGTTGTACACCGTTAGATTCCACCGCGGGTTGAGACTCGACACCATGACGTTCGGGAAGAGGGTGAGGAAGACGCTCGCGACCACCAGCAGCATGGCAATGCTCGTCGAGACGAACGACCACCCTTCCTTGCGGCGGTCGAGGAACAGCCGCGTCGAAACGAGGCTGAGGCCTGCAAGGACGGCGATGACGCCTGGCAGCATGCCGACGTGCGTGCTGCTGAACATATCTGTGCGCAGCATGCTGTAGGCGACGAACAGCACGGCCACGCCGGTCGCGATCCAGCCGACCTTGTACGCTCCCGTCCGGGACCTGGCGTTCAGCTCGCCCTCTGTCTTGAGCGTCAGGTAGACGGCGCCGTGCAGCGTGAAGACGAAGAGGGTCACGAGGCCGCCCACAAGCGCGTACGGATTCAGCAGATTGAAGAAGCCGCCGACGTAGTTCATGTGCGCGTCGATCGGCACGCCTTCCATGAGCTTCGCGATGGCGACGCCCCAGAGCAGTGCGGGAACCGCGCTCCCGAAGAAGATCAGCCAGTCGAAGAGGTTGCGCCAGCCCGGCCGGTTGTCCTTGCTGCGGAATTCGAAGGCGACGCCGCGCGCG
>JAKAPV010000175.1 GCA_021806845.1 Bacillota bacterium
CAAACACGAAGGAGGCGGGCAAAGCCCGCCTCTCTGTCCTTCGCTTGGCACTTGCTGCGATCAAGAATCTCGAGATCGACAAGCGGCGGCCGCTGGAGGACGCGGAGGTCTTGGACGTGCTCGCGCGCGAAGTGAAGAGCCGCCGCGATGTCCTGCCCGACTATGAGCGCTCCGGCCGGGCGGACCTCGTCGAGAAGATCCGCGGCGAGATCGCCATATTGCAGGAGTACCTGCCGCAGCAGGCAACCGACGAGGAGATCGCGGCGCTGGTGCAGGCCCGCATCGCGGCGGTCGGGGCGCAGGGACCGCGCGACCTCGGCAAGGTGATGGGACCCCTGATGCAGGAGCTGCGTGGCCGCGCGGACGGAAGCCGTGTGCAGGAGATCGTAAAGCGCGCTCTCGGCGCGAGTTGATGGCTGCGCAAGGGATGGGCGACGGCGAACTGCTCGGCGCCGCCCTCGCGCTCGACATCTGGACAGACCCGCCGCTCGCCGGCATCGCGACCGCCCGCTTCGAGGACGCGGCGCACGAACTGCTGCAGGAACTGGAAGAGGACCTCGCCCGACGGATCCTGGCTGTGCAAGGGCACGGCGAGGGCCCGCCGGGCGATCCGATCTCCGACCGGATGGTGCGCGCCGCGCTGCATGAGCTCGCCGTCGGAACGGCGCTCGTCGCGCAGTCGCGCTCTGGCGGCAACCTCGACGTCGACGCGGACGCGGTGCGCGTCGCGGGAACTTCCCTCGCGGCGCTCCTGGAAGCCCGCGGTCCCGCGGCGCTGCCGCGCGTCTACCTCCTGCACGCGACCGCGCTCAACTACCGCTCGCTGCGCTACTACGGGGAGATGCGCCGCAGTGACTTCGCCCACGGCACGCTGCATCGCCCCTGGTGCGATTTCGACCTCGCGGAGGAACTCGAGCGGGGGATCTCGCGGGGCGAGGTCGAGGCGGCTGCGGAGAATTCCGAGCTCGTACGCCTCACCCGGCTCGGGCTTGAGGTGACGTCGCGGCTGGAGGAGGAGTTCCGGCGCGTCGGCGTCCTGCGCGCCCGGGACCTCCTGCGCCAGGGATCGCTGCGGGATTTGGCGACCGGCGCGCGCAGCATGCTGCGGCGCACCATGCCGCAGCTCGTGCACTCGCCGCAGGAACTCGCGGAATACCTGCGCAGGGTGGCGCCCGTCCCGCGGATCGTCGAGGTGAGTTCCATCGCGGGCACGCTCGTCGACTGGGCGCGCGATGGCCTGCTCGGTGACGCGGAGGCGATCTGCTGCGGCAGCTCGCGCGCCCGGCTCCTGCAGATCGTGCACGAGTCGTCGGGCCGCGTGAAGGCGGTCCGCTGCGGTTTGGACGGCCGCCTGCCGTTCGAGGACGGCTCCGTCGACTTCGCGCTGCTGCCCGCGACGCCGCTGCGCCAGTGGATGCGCGGACTGCTCATGGAGCTCCGGCGTATCCTGGGGCCAGGCGGGTACCTGCTCGTGAGCTGCTCCACCGGCTGGGGGCAGGTCTTCCCGAAGGAGGTGCGCGACGCTCTGCCGCCGCTCGCGCAGGACTTCCTGCGCCGCACGGACTCCGTGCGGCCGAAGGACGCCCTCGAGGCTTCGGGCTTCGCGGTCGAAGCGTCGGCACAGAAGACGCTGGAAGGGGTCGTCGGGTCCGCGCAGGAGCTCGCGGACCTCTTGGGCGAGACGGGCGTGCTGGCGGAGATCCACGCCAATATGCCGATCGCGGCGGCGGAGCGCAGCGAGGACTGGGTCCTCGACGCGTGCGCGGCGGCCGTCCGAGCGGCGCACGGACGACTCCCCTTCAGTCTGATGAGCGAGACGGTGTTCGGGCGAAGGCAGTAGCCCGGAGAATGGGGACACATATGAATAAACGCATCGCGGCCGCCCTGGCCCTGGCGCTCATGGCTGGGGGATGCGGCACAGGCTCCCGCGTCAGCTCGCCGCAGTCGCCGCCGCCCAGTGCGCATCACCACTTCACGTGGATCGACATGCTCTTCGCGCATGCGGGCTGGGCGCTCGGTGCAGACGGCGCGACCGTCTACCGCACATCGGACGGCGCCTCCTGGAAGACCGTGAGCCGCTTTAGGAATGTGCCGGCGGTCGGCGCCGGCGCGACGCTCTGCGCCCTCTCGCCGGAGGACGCGTGGTACCTCTTCGCCGAGAGCGGCACCGAGATCGGCCTCTATCATACGGTGGACGGCGGCGGGCACTGGACCTACCAGACCATCCCCTTCGCCTACATGGCGGGGCAAGAGGGGCCAGATCCCCTCGTAGGCCCCTTCTCCTTGAGCTTTTCGAGCCCCTCGGACGGCTGGCTGCTTGCGGTCCCAGCGCACGGCATGAGCAGCGAGCCCGGCGTTCTCTACCGCACGCACGATGGCGGCCGCAGCTGGCAGGCGATCGCCACGACCGAGCCCGGCCCCGGGCCTCAGAACCTGCCGTTCGGGGGCGAGATCTCCTTCACGAGCGCAGCGCAGGGATGGCTCGTCGGCAGCTACACGGCGGACACGCCGCGGCTCCTCTACCGCACGCAGGACGGTGGTCGCAGCTGGACCCCCGTCTCGTTCCCCGTGCACCAGGATCCCCTGTTGGGCGTCGAGGCGCCGCCTGTCTTCAGCGGGCGGCTGGGCGCCCTGCCTGTGCAGTTCCAGAACGGCTACGCGGAGGTCTACACCTCGAGCGACAGCGGCGCCGTCTGGCAGGACTCCAGGGGAGAGCGGGCGCCGAACACGCAGGTCAGCGCGCAGATGGACATCGTCGCCCTGAAGCCTGAGCTCGTCGCGGTCTTCTACTCCGCGTACAGGAACGACATCTCGCGCACAAAGGGGAACACCTGGACGGACGTGGGGCGAGTTCCTTCGCGTTACCTCGCGCCGGGCATGCAGGTCACCGAGGTCGACTTCGTGAGCGCGCTCGACGGCTGGCTCGTGATCCAGGATGCCTACGCCGGCATGCGGCCGCCGATCCTCCTGCGCACGCAGGACGGCGGCAGGACGTGGTTTCAGGGCTGAGCAGCAGACGAGGCGGCGGGTCCCCGCACGGGGACCCGCCGCTCCAGCTCGCTGCCCTAGTCCTGCGTCAGATAGCGGTGGAACTCGCTCCAGTCGTCGACCTGGTTCAGGTGCGCGGCCAGCGTGATGGGCTCTTCGCCGCTGAACCCCGCGCCTTGCAGGATCTGGCGCTTTCTCTCCTCCGGGAACTCGCGCCCGAGGATGTAGTCGTTCACCTTGTCGATGGCGTCCTGCGGCACCGTGCCGCCGAGCTCCGCGCGCACCCACGCCTCAAAGGCGGCGTAGGTCGGCATGCCGTCCAAAAAGGCCAGCACGCGCTCGCGCTCCAGGCCCAGCCCTTCCAGCACGACGCGGTCGAAGCCCTGGCCGCATGCGGAGTATCCCTCCGGCAGAAGTCCCTTCTTGTCGAGGAGCACCTTCGACCAGAGGCGCGGCAGTTGGGCGACGCCGAGGGGTCCCTTCGCGGAGACCGGAGCGACGGGCGGAATCTTCTGCAAGGCGGTCCCTCCTCGGGCAGATTGCGGGTCTACTCGGCCGTCTCGCGCATCGCCTCGGCGCGCAGGGAAAAGCGCAAGGGGCGGTGCGTGACGGCCTGCAGGGTGCCTTCGCGCACCATCTCCTGCGCCTCGCGCAGGAGATGGTGCTCCGGAACGCCGGAAAGCGGGGGGAGCGCCTGGAGCTCTTTCAGGGCGAAGGCGCCGCCGCGCCCGAGGATGGTCTCGAGGGTGCGGCGCAGCTCCGCCGCGGATGAGGGCGGCCGCAGGGGCGCCGCCTCCTCCGGGAGGCCGCCCTGCGCGCGCAGGCGCGCCACGTGGTTGAGGCCGGCGTTGATGAACTCCTGCTCGAGCGGCGTGAGGTCGCTCGCAGCGACGATCGCGGCGAGATCGTCGAGCGTCGCGTGCGCCGATCCGAACCCGAGCAAGGCGCCCGGCGGCACACGCAGCACCTCTGCGATCTGGTAGAGCGAACGCAGGTTCATTCTGCGCCCGTCCTCAAAGTCCTTGAGGCTCGCCATGGAGAGATGGTAGCCCCGCGACCGCATGCCTTCGCACACCTCGCGGCGGCTCCTGGAGGCCGCCTTGCGCGCCTCGAGCAACCGTTCGCCGATCACCCGGTAGAGGTCCAAGCTCACCACCTCCACTGCCTGTCCCTGCTGTCATTCTATAGCAATCGCGTGGGCCGTGCCGCCGCATTCGCCTGTGCGAGGGGGCATACCCTGGATGGCAGAGGAAAAGGAGGGCGGCGCGTTGGCAGACCTGCGCGATGCCTTGAGCCGCTGGCTCGACCTGCCCGAGGACGTGACGCTCGACCTGCCGCGCCTGCGCCTTCTGGGCGGGCTGCAGGTGATGGTCGAGAACCATCTGGGCGTCCGGTCATTCCACGACGACGAGGCCGTCGTGGCGACCAAGATCGGAGACCTGCTGATCTGGGGAGCGGACCTTAGGGTAGGGGCGGTCTCCGAGGACGCGGTGCTGGTGACGGGCCGCATCGAAGGGCTGCGCTACCGCCGTGGCTGACGGCATCTGGCTGCGCCTGCGCTTCTCCGGCCGGCAGGGCGCGCTCTTTCAGGCGGCGCAGGAGGCGGCCGTCAGGGCGCGCGCGCTGCGGGCGCAGGGGGAAGCCATCGATTTCGAACTGCCGGTCGAGGACGCGCTGCGGCTTCGGCGCACCCTGCACAGGCGGGACGGCCGCCTGCAGCTGCTCGGCCACGGCGGCTGGCCGCTCGCCCTGCGGGCGCTGCGGCGCAGGCCGTGGAGGCTCGTGCTGCCGGTGCTTGGGTCCGCGCTGTACATCGCCGCCTCGAGCTTCGTCTGGCACGTGCAGGTCGTCGGCCCGCGGGGGATTCCCGCGGGCAAGATCCTCGCCGCCGCGCGCAAGGACGGGCTGGCGGCCGGCCGCTCCCGCTTCGCGCTGCACCCGCGGGCGCTCGGGCTCGAGATCCAACGCCAGGTCGGGGGACTCGTCTTCTGCGCCGTGCGCATCGACGGGGTACGGGCCTACATCTACGCCGCGCCGCAGCTGCCGCCGCCCCCGGCGCCTGCGCCAGCCGCAACGGGCCCGCTGACGGCGGACCAGATGGGCTACGTGACGCGGGTCGTCGTGCAGCGCGGCATCCCGGCCGTGCGGCGGGGCGAGACGGTGCTGCCGGGCCAGCCCCTCATACTGCCGCGCGACGGCCTGGCGCGCGGCGAGGTGTTCGCGCGGATCTGGCGGACCTACTCCTACTCCCTTCCCCTCAGGGTGCGGCGGCTCTTTGCGACGGGCCGGCAGGCCCAGAGGTGGTATATCCGGCTCCCTTGGGGGCGAGAATGGACGCCGCAGGGCCGCACGGCGCCGTACGCGCACGCCCGGGTGGAGGCGCGCTCCTGGAGGATTCCCTGGCTGGCTGTCGAATTCACGCGCCGGACATATGTCGAACTGCGCCCGGTTTCACTGGTCGCCCGGCCGAGCTATATCGAGGCACAGGCGAGGGAGCGGGCCATCGACGCCCTGCGGCGCGCGATGCCCAAGGCGCAGGTGCTGGCGGTGCTCCAGCAGGACACACGGCAGGGAACGAGCCTTGTAGTGCGGGTGCGCGTCGAGGCGGAAACCGATATCGCGCGAGCCGCGACAGGGGGCACAACCCAGGATTGAGTGAACGGAAGTTCGAAAGTCGCTTCGAGGTGCCCGACAACCGGACGGCCGAGATCCTGTTCGGCCACCTTGATGAAAATCTGCGGGCCATCGAGGCGGCATTTCCCGTCGAGATCGTCAGCCGTGGCAATACGCTCCTGCTCTCCGGCGAGGAGAGCGATCGCGAGGCCGTGCTGCGGGTGCTCGGCGAACTGCTGGAGGAGGCCGGCCGCTCGGAACTTCGGCCGGCGGACGTGCGCCAGGCGATCCGCAGCGCGCGCCGCGAGGGCGGTGCGGAGCCTGCCGAGGCGATCGTGCTCACGACGCGGGGCAGGGGGATCCGGCCGAAGACGCAGGGGCAGCGCGCATACGTGGACGCGATCCGCGCTTACGACATCGCGTTCGGCATCGGGCCCGCGGGCACCGGCAAGACCTATCTCGCCATGGCGATGGCCGTCGCGGCCCTCAAGGCGCGGCAGGTGCAGCGGATCATCCTGACGCGGCCGGCCGTGGAGGCGGGAGAGAAGCTCGGCTTTCTGCCCGGCGACCTGCAGGATAAGGTCGACCCGTACCTGCGGCCGCTCTATGACGCGCTCTTCGACATCCTCGGCCTGGAGCAGGTGGACCGGCTGCGCGAGCGCTCGGTCCTGGAGGTGGCGCCGCTCGCGTACATGCGCGGGCGCACGCTCGACGACTCCTTCATCATCCTCGACGAGGCGCAGAACAC
>JAKAPV010000176.1 GCA_021806845.1 Bacillota bacterium
GCGGCGGCGCTCCCATCACCGTTCTACGGCAGTATATCGAGCAGCAGAAAACCCCGGACTAACCGCGATCCTGCTGCGCCTTATATCCCCGCCCTCAAGGGCTCTGCATTACCCATAAGTGGCGAATGGAAGTTACTAACAGAGCAAGGAGTTGAGGCGCCTCGTCGCGAAGGACGTTCCGAGATCCCTGAGAAGGGAGGGAACGCCAGGTGCTGTGGGCTGCCAGGGAGGTGGGCTCTGCCGACTTCCGGGACATTCGCCTCAGTCAGCGCCTGGTTTCCCTCGTCGACGCATTGAGTCAGCAACCTGGTAGTTCGTTGCCGCAGGCCCTGGGGAAGTGGAAGGACGTGAAGGCCGCGTACCGTTTCCTCGACAACCCGAAGGTCTCGGCCGATACGATCTACGCCACGCACCGGCAGGCCACATGCGACCGGGCCAAGGGAGAACGTGTACTGCTAGCTGTACAGGACACGAGCGCGTTCAACTTCACGTTGCACCGGAAGACGTCCGGACTGGGCCCGATTGGGAAAGCAGGCCTGAACGGTTTCTTCCTGCACAGCTGCCTCGGCGTCACAGGTACTGGAGTGCCGCTCGGCATTCTGGCGCATCAGTTCATCGTGCGCCCATCGGATAGCAAGGGTAGCCGGGCCATGCGTAAGAAGAAGGCGCTCGAAGAGAAGGAGAGCTATCGCTGGGTTGCGATGACGCAGAAGGCGGCCCAAGGCTTCCCGCCTGACACCAAGGTCGTCATGGTAGGAGACCGGGAGAGCGACATCTTCGATCTCTTCGTCCTCGCGCAGGCGGAACGTCTGGACATCCTCATCCGGGCCGCCTGGAACCGGCGTGTGGCAGATTCGGATGCCCACATCCTGGACGCCGTTAGCACTGCCCCCATCCTGGGCACGACCGTGATCACCGTTCCTCGCGCCGACGACCACCCTTCGCGGGAGGCTGTCCTCTGCCTGCAGGCGGCCTCTGTTGCCCTGCGCCCGCCGCCCCACCGCGCCCGCGAACGTCTGCCGAACCCAACGCTGAACGCCCTGCGCATCTGGGAGCCACAGCCGCCGGAAGGGGAGGAGGCGATCGAGTGGCTGCTCCTCACCACGCTGCCCGTGGCAACGCTTACACAGGCGCTTCAGTACCTCACGTGGTACACCTACCGGTGGCGCATCGAGCGCTACCACTACATCCTGAAGAGCGGGTGCGGGATCGAGGAACTCCAACTGGAAACCGCGGAGCGACTGCAGAGGGCAGTAGCGGTCTACAGCATCGTCGCATGGCGCCTGCTCTGGCTCACCTACCAAGCTCGCCAGACGCCCCAGGCACCGTGCACGGTGGCGCTCACCGACAGCGAGTGGAAGGCTCTCTATGCGACCACACACAAAACGACGGCAGTACCCGATGTGCATCCCAACATCCACACAGCTACCCGCTGGATTGCCCAGCTGGGCGGGTTCCTCGGCCGCAAGCACGACGGTGAACCAGGCGTCAAGGTCCTCTGGCGCGGCATGCGCAGACTTCAAGACATCGCTGCCACTTGGGAGCTATTCCATCCCCCGGCGACTTACGGGTAATTCAGAGCCCTCAAGGGCTAGGCTTTACGGCGCTCATGGTAATGACCACGACCGCCTGTAGAGGAACGTTGAAGCCTACGGCCGACAGATAGCGCCTCAGGGTGTTTGCGTGCCAGATGGCCTGTTTTGTGGGGCTCGACGCAATGCTTGACCAGCCCCTGCTCGACTTCAGCTGCCATCTGTCGCGATATCCACGAACCGCTCCATGCCAGTTCTTTGTCTCGATGGCGACGACACCGTGCGGGCCCACGGCGACATGATCGATCTGCATCCACTTTCCGGGCGTCCGCTCGAGTACGATGTCGTTGAGGTAATGCCATGGAGAGGGCAACCCGCGCAACATACGGGCCACTCTGCTTTCGCCGCTGTAGCCGGTATTCGCGTTGCGGTTGTCTTTATCCCAGAGCACTAGATTCGCGAGTGGACCGAGAGCGGGTCCGAGGATCGGAACACTCTTCTCCAGGCGGTCCACGCGCTCTGCCCGGCGCTGCCGCTCTTTCTCCTCGATGGCACGTCGAAACTTCTGCCTGCCTTCATCGGTTTGCCGAATGAGTTCCGCCATGCTGTACGCTCCAATCTGCGATAAGTGGACACAGGTCCGGTGATGGGCGGTGCTCCGGCTTTGAGGAACGCTTTGTTCAAAGGTCTGTATCGTCGACGTTTCCTCGACGGACCAAGGGTTCCTCTACAGCTATCTGGCACGGCATCAGGAGTCCACCGCCAGCCGATGTAGGTCAAGCGTGGAGGATTTTCCGTTACGCACGTCGACAAGAGGTGACTGCATTGGAGCGTACCGACGAAATCGTCCTTCGCCCGATTGGCGTCGTCACGCAAGGGCGGGCCGTCGTGGAAGACGACAACTGGGGATCCGTTACCGCGGTGATCGAACTCGATCCAGAGCGTTTCCCGCCGGACGTGACGCAGGGCCTTTCGGACTTCTCCCACCTCGAGGTCATCTTCTTCATGCACCGCGTCCCGCCGGACGCGGTGGATCTGCACGCCCGGCATCCCCGCAACAACCCGGACTGGCCCGTGGTGGGCATCTTCGCGCAGCGCCCGAAGGCGAGGCCCAACCGGCTCGGACTGTCGCGGTGCCGGATCGTCGAGGTCGAGGGCCTGCGCATCACGGTGCAAGCGCTCGATGCGGTCGTCGGTACGCCCATCGTGGACATCAAACCATACATGCGGGAGTTTGCGCCGATCGGCGAGGTGCGCCAGCCGGCCTGGGCAAGCGAACTGATGCGCGACTACTACCGCGAGTAGCCTCGGCCGGCAGGTGCCGCCCACGCACCCTCGAATGCAGGAGTGGGAGGGCGAGATGGCGGACCAAAACGTCGTTCACGGAGTCTGTCCGCACGACTGCTATGACACGTGCGGCCTTGACCTTTATACCGACGGGGAGCGCATCACCCGCATCGCCGGGGACGCGGGCCACCCCCTGACACGCGGCTTCTTGTGCCTCAAGGTCAACAGGTACATGGAGCGGCTCTACCATCCGGACCGCGTGCTCTACCCCCTGCGGCGCTCCGGTCCGAAGGGATCTGGGGCCTATGTCCGCGTGTCCTGGCATGAGGCGATGGCGGAGATCGCCGAGCGGCTGCGGGCGATCTTGCAGGAATATGGTGGCGAAGCCGTCCTTCCGTACAGCTTTGCTGGGAACATGGGGACGCTCGCGGGCGGAGCCCTGGATGCCCGGTTCTTCCAGGCGATCGGCGCGACGCAGCTCGACCGCACCATCTGCACGGCGTCCGGCAATGCGGCTTTGCGCTGGGTGTTCGGCACCTGTCTTGGGCCGGACCCCGAGACCATCCCCCAGACCCGGTTCGTGCTGCTCTGGGGCGCAAACCCGATGGCGACGAACATCCACCAGGTACCGCTGCTGGAAGAGGCGAGAAAGGCAGGCGCGCGGATCTGGACGATCGATCCCCTGCGTACGGACACGGCCGCGCGTTACGACCGGCACCTGCGGCCGCGCCCAGGCACCGACCTGCCGCTCGCGCTGGGACTCGGGCGCCGGCTCCTGGAAACAGGGAGCTTCGACCGCGCATTTGTCGAGGAGCATGCGGAGGGCTTTGCCACCTACCGCCCCATCGCCGAGCCCTGGACGCTCGAGAAGACTGCGGAAGCGACCGGCATTCCGGAGGAGGACATCGCCGAGCTCGCGGAGCACCTCGGGACCGTGCGGCCGCTCCTCCTGCGGGTGGGCTACGGGGTGCAGCGCCAGCGGCGCAGCGCGGCGGTCGTATGGGCGATCTCCGCACTCTCGATCCTCACGGGTGCATGGCGAGACGTCGGCGGAGGACTTCTCCTGAGCAATGGTGACGCCTTCCCCCTGCGGTCCCTCAGCGAGTCTTCCAGTGGCGCGCGCACGGTCAACATGGTGCAGCTCGGGCAGGCGCTGCTCGACCTGCGGGATCCTCCCGTCAAGGCGCTGATCGTCTACAACGCGAATCCGGCCGCGACCGCCCCCGACCAGTCACAGGTGCTGGCGGGGCTCGCGCGCGAGGACCTCTTCACCGTCGTGCACGAGCAGATGCCGACGGATACGACCAAGTTTGCGGACTTCATCCTGCCTGCGGCCATGGCGATGGAGGTCTGGGACCTTCACACCTCGTACTGGCACCGCTACGTGCAGCTGAGCCGACCGGCTGCGCCACCGCCCGGCGAGGCAGTCTCGAATGCGGAGTTCTTCCGCCGCATGGCGCGTGCGCTGGACCTCACGGAGCCAGGCCTCTACGACGACGATCTGAGCCTCATCCGCCAGGCGCTTGCGACGGACGACCCTGCGCTCGCCGGCATCACCCTCGAGACGCTGGCGGAGGCTCCCGTCCAAAAACTGCGCATCCCGGCGGCGACCAGGCCCTTTGTCGACACGCGGATCAAAACCCCCGGCGGACGCCTGCGACTGACGCCGCCGCCCGGCACCGCGCCGGAGGCATGGGACGTCGGACCTCTACGGGCGGCGCAGGAGTTCCACCTGCTTACACCGTCGACGCGCGAGACGATCAAGTCGAGCTTCGGCAACGTGGCGAGCCTGCGACGCGGCCACCCGGAGCCAGAGCTCCTCATGGCGGAAGAGGACATGCAGCGGCTCGGGGTCGGGAGTGGAGAGATGGTGCGGGTTTATAACCACCGCGGATCCCTTTCCCTGAAGGTTGTGCCCAGTCCCGTACCCCAGCCGGGTACGGTCGTGAGCTACGCCGTGCGCTGGAACCACGAGTCTGGCGGCAGGAACGTGAACCAGCTCACGTCGGCGGAACTTGCAGACTTCGGCGGGGGGGCCACCTTCTACACAACGCGCGTCACCGTACACCGCGATGACGACCCCAGGCCCGCCTACACCTGATGCTTACAGCCGACGGCCGGATCTACCGATGGCGCGCGATGGCATCGCCGATCAGCCTGCACCTGCCGGACCTGCCCGACAGGGTGGGTGAAGCCGTCGCGCGGGCGGCGGCCGCGGACATCGCAGAGAGCGAGCAGGCGATGTCACGCTTTCGCGAAGATGCCGAACTCGTGCAACTGAACGCGCGCCTGGGGGAGTGGGTCGACGTGTCCCCCCGCCTCTACCGCGCCCTGTCCGCCAGTTGGCAGGCGGGACGGCGGACGGGCGGCCTCTTCGACCCGCGGGTCCTGCGCACGCTGGAAGCCCTGGGGTATGCTGGCGCCGAGCGTAAGGACGCTCCGGATGAGCCGGGGGAATGGCTTTTCAGGGCGCCGCGGCGCCGTCTCGTCATGCTGCGGGCACCTGTCGATCTCGGAGGCATCGGCAAGGGCCTCGCCGTCCGCTGGGCGGCAAAGATCGTCCGGCGCGTGACGTCGAACTACCTTCTCAACGCGGGGGGAGACCTCCTAGCCGAGGGGAAGGGGCCGGACGGCAGCGGCTGGCAGGTCGGCGTGGAGAACCCCGAGAAGGAGGGTGCGCTGAGCGCTGCCCTGCGCACTCAGGGGCGCTGCGCCGTCTGCACTTCCTCGATCGCACGGCTGCGCTGGCATTATGGCGGCGTTCCAGTGCATCATCTCATCGACCCGCGCACCGGCCGTCCCGGCGGCGGAGGGCTCTGGGCCGTGACGGTGCTGGGACCCGACCCCGCCTGGGCGGAGGTCCAGAGCAAGACGCTCTTTTTGCATGGTGCGGAAGGGATTGCGGCAGCGGCCAGGGGCCGCGCGGTTATCTGGATCGCGCAGGACGGGGGCCTTCACGTGACGACCGAGGCGGAGCCGAGCGTCTTTTGGCGCGCCCCGTGAGTTCCGCCGCACCATAGAATGCAGCGCCCCGGCAAGCAAGGCCTGCCGGGGCGCTTTCACAGGAGCTTAGCTCGGGATGCAGATGACCTGGCCCGGCTGGAGGTTGTAGGGGTCGATTCCGGGGTTCGCGGCGATGATCGCCGCGACGGTCGTGTGGAAGCGCCGAGCGAGCTTGAAGACGGTGTCGCCCGGCCGAATGGTGTAGGCGAAGGTTCCTGGCGGGCAGATTCCCGGCGGAGTACCCGGGATGCAGATGACCTGGCCCGGCTGGAGGTTGTAGGGGTCGATTCCGGGGTTCGCGGCGATGATCGCCGCGACGGTCGTATTGAAGCGCCGAGCGAGCTTGAAGAGGGTGTCGCCCTGCTGACTGGTGTAGGGGAAGGTCCCCGGCGGGCAGGGTACCTGCGGAGCCCCTGGGATGCAGATGACCTGGCCGGGCTG
>JAKAPV010000177.1 GCA_021806845.1 Bacillota bacterium
CGACGTCGCGGCCATCCTCCGACCAGGGAAGCGTGCTGTCCCGCGCGGCAGGCGCTGCCAGCGTCCGCACGATCTGCCCCCAGGCGGGCGAGGCCGAAGAAAATGCAAGAGAGCCGCGCACGGCGTGCAGTCGCTCCATGTCCCGCTTGTAGACGGTGCCCTGCTGCGTCACCTTGAGCGGCGCCCGGTGCACCTCCCCGACGACGCGCAAGAGGGCCGCGAGCAGCTCCGGCCCCGCCGACTCCCCGCTGAGCTTGGCGTTGAAGAAGTTCGGCCGCCGGTCCGTGTGTACGGCGTGCGCGGCGATCTGCGCGTAGAGGGGGAGCACGTCCGTCGGCACGAAGTAACCGGGCCCGCGCCCGTAGCTGAACGCCGGATCCGGGTAGAGGAAGCCCCGGCGGGCGAGTTCGACGAAGTCGGCGCGCAGGTCCATCTCCTCAAGGCTGCTGCCCGGCAGGAATGGTCCCGTGCGCCCCGTCCCCGCCATCGTCACCGCCGCGAGCGCGAGGCTTTGTCGCGCAGGCAGCTTGCGGATCGCTGCGCCGACCTCGCCCGGGTCGGTGCGGCGCGCCAGGATCTCCTTGCGCAGCTGCGGCGCGGCCGCGGCTTTGGATGACCCAAGGCCGACGGCCTGCGCGAGGCTCTCCAGCTGGCTCGCCGAGAGCTTGGCCAGCTGGCCCCGGAGTTCGTAGATGCTTGACGTCTCAGGCATTGCCGGCTTCCTCGTCCTGCAGGCGCCGCCTGCGCTCCGACGCAAGGTCGACGACGCCGGCGGCCTGCGGCGTATGCGCCGCGATGCGGTAACGGTATCCCTGCTCTGTCAGAAAGCGCTGGCGCAGCGTCGCGAACTGCTGCTCCTGGCTGCCGCTCGAGACGAGCGCATAGAAATGGGCGGCGCGCCCGTCCGCCTTCGGGCGCAGGAGCCGTCCCAGGCGCTGCGCCTCTTCCTGGCGAGAGCCGAACGTCCCCGACACCTCGATCGCGACGCTCGCCTCCGGGAGGTCGAGCGAGAAGTTCGCGACGTTCGAGACGACGAGGAGGCGGTGCTCGCCCGTGCGGAAGGCGCCGAAGAGGCGCTCGCGCTGGGGCTGCGGCGTCTCGCCCGTCACGAGCGGAGCCGAGAGCGCCTGCGAGAGTTCCTTGAGCTGCGCGAGGTAGCGGCCGATCACGAGGATGCGGTCGCCGGTCGCGAGGTGCTCCTCTACGATCTCCTGCACGGCCTGCGCCTTCGCCGGGTTCTCAGCGGCGACGCGGAACTGCTCCCGCTCGTCGGCCGCGGCGTAGCGCTCCTGCGTCGCCCCGTCCATCGGCACGCGCACCTCGGTGCAGTGCGCGGCCGCGATCCAGCCCTGGTTCTCGAGCTCCTTCCAGGGCGCGTCGAACTTCTTTGGCCCGATCAGGCTGAACACATCGCCCTCGCGCCCGTCCTCGCGCAGGAGCGTCGCGGTGAGGCCGAGCCGCCGCCGCGCCTGCAGCTCCGCCGTGATGCGGAAGACGGGCGCCGGCAGGAGGTGCACCTCGTCGTAGACGATCAGGCCCCAGTCCTGCGCGGAGAAGAGCGGGAAGTGGCGGCGGTCCTGGCGCGAGACGATGTGATAGGTCGCGACCGTCACCGGCCGCACCTCCTTGCGGCTGCCGCTGTATTCGCCGACATCCTCCGGCGAGAGGTCCGTCTTGTCGAGGATTTCAGCGATCCATTGCCGCACCGCGAGCGTGCTCGTGCAGAGGATGAGCGTCTGTGCCTGCGCCTGCGCGAGCGCAGAGATGCCTACGAGCGTCTTGCCCGCGCCGCAGGGCAGCACTACGACGCCGCTGCCCCCGTCGGCGCGGCCCTTGGACCAGAAGGCCTCGACGGACGCCAGCTGGTACGGACGCAGCGAAAGGCGCTCGCCCGCAAGCGTCGTCTCGCGCAGGGAGACCTTGAGCGGCGCCCCCGCGACGTGGCCCGCAAGGTCGCGCACGGGGTGGCCGATGCGCAGGAGCTGCTGCTTGAGCTGCCCGCGATTGCCCTCCGGCACGGTGCAGGAGACTGCGTCGAGGAGTTCTCCGAGCAAGGACGCGATGCGCGCATGCCCTCTCACCTGGGAAAGGAGCTCCGGCGATGCCGCGCGCAGCGCGAGGCGGCCCGCGCTGTCGCGCGTCAGGAGCAGGCGCCCGTATCGCTCCATCGCGTCGCGGATCTCGAACTGGACGTTCTCCGGGACGGGGAACTTGCTGTGTCGCGCAAGGCCATCCAGGATCTCTTCTGGCCTGAGGCCGCTCTCCGCGGCGTTCCAGAGGGAGAGCCGCGTGATGCGGTAGGTGTGAACGTGCTCGGGACTCGCGACGAGCTCCCCGAAGCGGCTCAGGAGGTCGCGCGCGGCGTCGAACGCGGGATGGTCTGCCTCGAGCAGAACGGAGTGGTCGCTCTGCACGATGAGTGGCTTCTTCGGGTCGTACATGGGGTCGTGTCCCTCCAAGGGCGCACCAACGCGCCTTCGCTGTGCAAGCGGTTTGACCAAAGCAGGCTCCTGTCCTGCCTACGGACCAAGTCGATCCCCCGAGGCGCACCCACGCTGTCGCTCGTCCTGCATGACGGCGCCGGTTCCTTCCTGCCTCAGGTGCTATTTGCCGGACATCAGGTTCGACGTCAGTGCGAGCGGCCGCAGCCATCGTTCGTAACCTTTCGCGACGAGCCGGACATAGAAACGCAGTGCACGGTAGCTCCCCCACGTGACGGCCAGGGACACGAGCCCGAGCCCGAACCCGACGGGGATGCTCCAACTGAGCGGCAGAGGGCCATGCGGTCCATCCATCGTCACCCAGCGCGCCCCGAACACTCTTGCAACACCCGCCACCGGTCCCATGACAGCGAGGAGCCCGAAGGTGATGGACAGGATGGCAAACACCGGCACGATGATCATGCCGCCCAGGCCGGCCGACCCGACGAATGCAACCGCGGACGCCACCTCTGCCATGGTCTGCGTGCCCCCAGGTCGGACGCGGCTGAAATGGTACGCGGCGAGATAGGCCCGCGCAAGCATCTGCGGGTGGCCAAGCCGTCGGAGAACTTCATCCGCGCTCGCTCCGGCGGCCAAGCCGTCCTCCACATGGCTTTCGATCTCCCGGATAGCGTCCTGACGTTCCTGCTCGGGCAGGCGGCGCAGCCCCCTGCCAAATGCCTGCAGATAGCGCGCAACCTCCTGATCCATTCCCTCAACCCCTCTCCGCGAGGATCTCCGCCACGGACCGCACAACCTCGTTCCACTCGCGATCCATGCGCTGCAGCCGCTCTGTACCGAGCGGGGTGAGCCGGTAGTACTTGCGCACCGGACCCGCATCGGACTCCTGCCAAGTCGATTCCACCATGCCATCCTTCTGCAGGCGACGCAGCAGGGGATAGAGCGTTCCTTCGTTGATGCTCAGCGACTCCCAACGCGCCAGCCGCGAGATCAGTTCGTAGCCATAGGCCGGCCTTTGTCGGATGAGGCCAAGAACGCAGAACTCGAGAACCCCTCTGCGCACCTGCGCGGTCCACTCGAGACCTGCCTGCATCCAGCATCCTCCCTTAATGACAGTATACGGCCCAGTACTTTGCACTGCAAGGTACTTGGCCGTGTTAAGTTCTCCGTGTCAAACGAGCCGAGGTCCCGTTCGCAGACTTGCCCAGCGCGTCTACGGTGTCCTCCCGACTGCAGGGACCGATCGGGTTCCAACGCCTCCTATCAACAACAAAATGCAGTCCTTCTGCCGAAGACTACCGCGTTGGTAAGCCTCCGCGGCTCCATGTTTTCAGTTTCCATAATGTACTGATGCAGAACCAAAGGTGAGGTGGCGCGATCGCCGAACCTGATGAGTCATGTAGATTTGAAAGGAGATCTCGCCTCGGTTGAAAATCCACATATGGCTGACGGGCGTCGTAGTAGCGGGGCTTTTGAGCTTCCCGGCCTCCGGATTTGCGGCCTCCTCCACGACCCCACCGCTGCCGCCGCTTTCGGCCCGTATGCAGGGAATGACGGAAGCCGGATACTCCGCCACCGTGTTCAATACCTCAGCCGTGACAGGCGCTCTCCAGCGTCTACATGACGACGGCGTGAACTGGATTTCCATTCAGGTGGCGTGGTACCAGAACAACAACTCGTCAAACGTCATCTCTCCAAGCTCCACTCAGACCCCCACCGATGCAAGCGTCACGCAACTCATCAAGCTGGCGCATCAGGATGGCATGCGCGTATTTCTGAACCCCTTTATAAACTCGCTGCAGGGAAGTGGGTGGCAGGCCCTGTTCCACCCCACCAACGTCGCCGCGTGGTTCCAAAGCTACGACAACTACCTGGAGCACTATGCCAAACTTGCCCAGGCCGACCACGTGGACCTCTTTGCCATCGGGGACGAGTTTGACTCGATGGACACGGTTCCCGCCTACAGGCCCTACTGGGTCCAAGCCGTGCACGTGACCCGCCAGTATTATCATGGCCCCGTCACCTATGGTGCGGACTACACGAACTACCAGAGCGTTACGTTCTGGAATCAGCTGAATGAGGTGGGCGTCGACGCATACTTCCCACTCAGTCAGTCCGCCAATCCCACCCTCGCGCAGTTGACCGCCAGCTGGAACCAGGAGGCGGACCAGATCCAGGCATGGCGAGTCTCATCCGGTCTCACCAACAAGCCGTTTCTCATCACCGAACTGGGATACCCCTCCGAAAACGGAGCAGCGGCGAATCCCGGCGCGTGGCAGCCAAACCAGGCTGTCAACCTCACTCTCCAGCAGGAGCTGTATGAGGCGACCTTCCAGAGCATCTGGCAACGGCCGTGGCTGAAGGGCATCATGTGGTTCTGGTGGGCCAACCCATCCAATCCGAATTGGCAGGGCGGCACCACCGACAATGGCTACACCCTTCGCAACAAGCCTGCTGAGGTGACACTCCGGCAGTACTTCACCGGGGCTACGAACGGGTCCCAAGCGAATGGCGGAGCCACCCCTTCGCGAGCCCCCACGAGTGGCGGGACCGGCGCAACCACCTCTGCGCCAGTCTCAGCCGGTGGTGGTAGCGGCTCCTCTGGCGGCTCTCAGCCCGTTCTGGTGAGTCTTGTGCCCGGCCAGCGCGGGAGCGCCATCTATACGCTTCAGGCCGACCTGGAGCTCCTGGGCTTCAACAGCGTCTCCATGACTGGCGTCTTCGACACCGCAACTCAGGCGGCTGTGAGGCAGTTTGAGATCCAGCATGGCCTTCCCACCGGGGGCGCCACCACGATGGCGTTCCGGAACGCTGTGCTGAAGGCACTTAGGGGCTAGATGCCCCATTTTGCGTGAGCCGTTTGAGACTGAGGGTCGTCCCCAAAAAGTAGTCCGATAGGCTGTGAGGGGCGCCCCTTCCACTGTTATTGGGCATGGGGCGAGTTGATGGCGCCCGGTTTGACACGGGAACCGTACTGCGCATGAGTTCTCCCACCGTCACGAAGTGGTACCCCTCACGGCGCAACTCCGGCAGGATGCGACGAAGCGCCTCCACCGTGGCGTCGCGGTATGCCGGACCGTCGTGCATGAGCACGATGCGCCCCGGTGCCGCCTGATCGAGAACCGTCCGTTCGATCTCTTCGGGACGGATGCGCGGCAAGAAGTCTCGGGTGTCGATGCTCCAACCGATGATCCGATAGCCCAGGCGCCAAAGAACCCGCCTTGCCTTCTTGTCGCAGACGCCAGTCGGCGCGCGGTAGAGGACTGGTGCCGGCCCGCCAGCGCGCACGATCGCTGCGGCGGCCGCCTGAGCTTCCCGCTCGATCGCTGCCCTCTTCCTGCCGCGCAGAACAACATGACGCATGCCGTGATTTCCGATCTCCATGCCGGCATCCCGTAGCATCCGCACCACCGAGGGCGAACGCTTGACCATCTCGCCGACGACGAAGAAGGTCGCCCTGGCTTCGTTGCCCTGGAGAATCTCCAGGATCTGCGGTGTGTAACGGGAATTGGGTCCGTCGTCGAAGGTAAAGGCGATGAGCTTCTCCTTGACCTTGACGGAGTGCGTGATCGGCGCGAACTCCTCTGCAGCCGCCTTCATGGTCCCTATCGGCGAGCGGAACGCCGATGGGGCAATGGCCTTCAGGCGCCTGAGCGGTACTGGACCGCTGTGCGCGTAGTAGCACTGGAGACCCTTCGTAATCGCAGCGGCGAGTCGTTCCTGGTAGGCCCGGTTGAGAAGCAGCCTTGCCTCGTGCGGATTCGACAGGAACCCGACCTCAATCAGGGCGGCCGGAAGCTTAAGGTGTTCCATCAGATAG
>JAKAPV010000178.1 GCA_021806845.1 Bacillota bacterium
CGCAGGGAGGGTCGTCGGCCGGGAGGTCGGGCTGCTGATGGTCTTGAAGGGGCTGCCGCTCGCCTACGTGCGGGACCTGCAGGAGGACAAGGAGGCGCTCTTCGAGATCGTGGACACCCTCGGCGAAGGGCTCTCGCTCACGGCTGCGATGCTCTCGGCCGCGCGGTTCACGCCGCCCGGCGTGCCGCGTGGAGACCTCATGCTGGCGACAGAGCTCGCGGACCATCTGGTAAGGCACGGGGTGCCGTTCCGGCGCGCGCACCATCTGGTCGGCCAGGCAGTGCAGGTGGCCGTCGCGCGCGGCGGCACCTTCCTCGCGCTCACGGCGCAGGAGTGGCTCGAGATCTCCCCGCACTTCACTCCCGCTGCGGTCGAGGAACTGATGGACCCCATGCAGGCGGTGGCGCGCCGCGCGGTCCCGGGAGGGACGGCGCCCCTGCGGGTGGCGGAGCAGATCACCCAGGCGCGGGCCGCGCTCGCCGCGCAGGGAGCGGCGCCGCACAGTCAGGATCCGTCCGCGGTCTAGCGCGTGAGCTTCAGGGCGTAGATGCCTGTGGCGTACTGGGAGCCGTCCTCGCCGCCGATCACCGCGTAGCGGTCCTGGCCGAGCGGGGCGATCGCGCCGTATCCGAGGGGGCTTGGCAGCGAGCCGATCGGCCGCAGGCCGCCCTTTGGCGTGAAGAAATAGACGGAGGCGACGTCCTGGTTGACCGCGGACTCACCGCCCAGCACCAGGATGCCGTCCCGCGCCGGGGCGACGAGCGGCGCCGCGACCGCCACTGGCAGGCTGCCGACTCGCGCGACGCCCTGGCTCGGCGTGAAGCGGTAGATCGCGGACTGGTAGCCCGAGGTGCCGAGGCCGCCGAAGAGGTAGACGCTCCCCTGGAAGGCTGCGGCGCCGGTGTAGCGCAGCCCGAGCGGCAGGGTACCGGCGCGGGTCACGATCCCCTGCGGGGAGATGCGGTAGATGGCCTGGGAGAAGACGCTGCCGGTGAAGCCTCCGAACACGTAGACGTTGTCGCCGATCGTGGCGGCAGCCAGATCCGAGAGCGGCGTCGGAAAGCGCGCGAGCGCCGTGACGCTGCCGGACGCGGAGCTGTAGGCAAAGATCCTGGGCGAACTCGCCACCTGGCCGCCGCCCATCACGAAGAGGCGGCCTCCGGCAGCCGCCGACGCAAGGTCGTGCAGCGGCAGCGGCAACTCTCCCGCCGCGCTGACGGTGCTGCCATGCAGCCGGTAGATCGCGGTGGTCGAACCGGAGCTCTGCAGACCGCCGAAGATGTAGACGCTGCCGGCGTCGGCGACGGCTGTCAGGCGGTCGGTGGCGACGGGGAGGTCCGCGAGGTGCGAGAGGGTGAATCCGTGCACTCCGGCCAGGGCCGTGACTTTGATCTTGTTGCGCGCTGCCGGGTGATGCGGCGCGGGCGCGGAGGCTTGTCCGCAGCCGGCGAGCAGAAGGGCGCAGGCGGCGCAGGCGGCGAGTCGTCGCAATGGGAAACCTCCCTGGCTTCGGATGCTGCCCCCATCATACCGCCTGAGCAAGCCGGCGTCGCGCGGGGGAGGGCCTGCGGGCCACGCGAAAAAGGGCGCCCCCGCAGAGCGGCGGCGCCGGAGCGAGCGCATCAGTCGGTCGTTTCAACCGCCGGTACGGACGTGGCCTCGTTGGATGGACGCTGGGCCGAGGCCCCGTGCAGGTCTTCGACGAAGTGCCTGCCGCGCATCAGTGAGGCGAGCGCGGCGACGATCGACAGGCCGAGCGAAATGTAGAAGACCGTGTGCAGGCTTTCGCCGAACGGGTTTGCGATCAGCTGCGCGAAGAAGTGGGGCGCCAGCAGGTGCGTGCGCACGGCGGCAGGCAGCGCGCCCAGGATCTTCGGCCCGATCAGGCTGCCGAGGGGGTTGTAGCCGAGCAGCGCGGAGAAGAGGGCCGCGACCGGCGGCAGGTGCGAGATGCCCACGGCGAGCGGCAGCGGCAGCCCGGCGTGCGAGAGCCCGCTCCGGAGTGCCGGCGGCAGGTGGGTCGAGAGGCCGGAGATGGCGATCGTGAAGAAGGTCGCCATGCTCATCATCGTGCCGGCGTTCTGGAAGGTCGCCCGCATGCCGGAAGCCACGCCGCGGTGCTCCGCCGGCACGGCGCTCATGATCGAAGCGGCGTTCGGCGCCGAGAAGAGGCCCATGCCGACGCCCATCAGAACGAGGTAGCCGGCGAAGACAGGGAAGCTGAAGTCCGCGGGCAGCGTCGTGAGCAGCAGGAAGCCGAGGCCCGAGAGCAGCATGCCGACCGTCGAGAAGGTCCGCGCGCCGTAGCGGTCGGAGAGCACGCCGCTGATCGGCCCAGCGATGACGAAGCCGGCCATCATCGGCAAAGTGTCGATGCCGGCGAGGAGCGGCGTCTCCGAGAAGGGAACGCCGTGCAGCGGGAGCCAGATTCCCTGCAGCCAGATGATCAGCATGAACTGCAGCCCGCCGCGGCTCAGGGAAGCGAGGAAGCCGCTCAGGTTGCCGGCCCAGAACGGCCGGATGCGAAAGAGGCGCAGCTCGAACATCGGGTCCTCTACGCGGGACTCGATCCAGATGAAGACCAAGAGCAGCGCGACGCCGAGCGCAAGGGTGCCCTGGATCGTCGGGTCGCCCCAGCCCATCGGCGCGGTCCTGTACGGCATGAGTACGGACGTGAGTCCGATCATCAGCGCCGTGAGGCCGATTCCGAAAGTGAGGTTGCCCCAGGTGTCGAGCCGCCGTGCGGTGCGCACTCCGAGCTCGCGCAGCTTGAGGTACGCCCAGATCGTTCCCGCGAGGCCGACCGGCGTCGACACGAGGAAGACGAAGCGCCAGTTGACGCTGGCGAGCGCGCCGCCCAGGACGAGGCCGAGGACGCTGCCGCCGATCGCCGCGATCTGGTTCACGCCGAGCGCGAGTCCGCGCTGGGTCGGGGGGAAGGCGTCCGTGAGGATCGCCGCGCTGTTCGCGAAGAGGAACGCGCCGCCGACGCCCTGCACCACGCGGAACACGATGAGTTCGACCTCCCCGGCAGCACCGACGCCCGGCGTGATTGCCGAGAGCAGAGAGCCGAGCGTGAAGATCACGAAGCCGAGGTTGTAGAAGCGCACCCTGCCGAAGCTGTCGGAGATCCGCCCGACCGTCACGAGCAGCACGGTCGTCGCGGCGGTGTAGCCCATCAGGACCCAGAGCAGCAGACCGGTCTGGCCGCCACCCAGCGGGTTCACGTGCAGCCCGCGGAAGACCATCGGCAGGGAGATCATCACGATCGTCTGGTTCATCGATGCCATCAGAACCCCGAGGGTGGTGTTCGACAGCGCGATCCACTTATAGGCGAGACCGCCCGCCTCGGTATCTGTCATCGGGTGTTCAGCCTCCGGTCAAGGTTGCGACGTCACCTCGGCGTCGCTCTCCTGCAGCGCGACGACGCGGGACACGAAGCTGCGCAGGGCAGCGATCAGCACCTGGCGCTCGCTCGCATCCAGCGCCGCCGCCGCGCGGGCGATGGCGGTTCCCTGCAGGATGTGGCGGCCGCCGATCAGGTGCCGCCCCCGCTCGCGCAGTTCGATGCAGACCCGGCGCCGATCGCTCGGGTCCGCCACCCGGACGACGAGCTCCAGTTCCTCCATGCGATCGAGGACCCGCGTGAGCGACGGTGCCGAGAGCCCTGCCGCCTGCGCGAGGTCGCTCGCGCTGCGCGTGCCCTCCTGCTGCAGCACCCGCAGGATGCGCAGCTGCGTCAGGGTGACGCCAGCCGACTTCCAGAGCTTGAGCTGGAGCGGCTCGGCGAGGAGGACCGCGTCGACATACGTGCGCAGGAGGTCGAGCACCTCCGGCGCGAGTTCGTCGTTGTTCCTTGTCATAAGTGCAATTATACACGCAGTGGCAACAATAGCAATGCAAGCGCGCGGCACCGCTAGAGGGCGATGCCGCTGCGCAGCACGGCGCGCTAGTCTCCCGGCGCCTCCGGTACGACCGTGACCGTCGCGCCTGCGGGGACGGCGTCCGTGTCGAAGCTGTTTTCCATGCGCATGACCTCTCTGCTCGACGCGAGAAACGCGTCAACCGGCTCGAGGAAGTTGATGGCCGCGGTGCGGTAGTGCATCGGCACGACGATGCGCGCCTGCAGCCGGCGCGCGATTTCGTGCGCTCCGGCCGCCGCGATCGTCGGGCCGCCCCCGACCGGCACGAACAGAAGGTCCACCCGGCCGATCGCCTGGGCCTGTTCTTCCCGCAGCACCGACTGGCCGAAGTCGCCGAAATGGCACACGCGCATGCCGCCGAGCGTGAAGACGAAGATGCTGTTCGGGCCGCGCTGCGTGCCCGCGACGGCGTCGTGCTCCGACGCGACGCCGATCACCTCGCCGATCGGGGTCTGGAACCGTCCGGCGGTCGAGCGCACGACGGCTTTCGCAGGAGCTAGCGCGTCCTGGGCGTTATGGTCGAAGTGCTCGTGCGTGATCAGCAGCAGGTCGACCTGCAGGCGAGGGATCTGCGGGTAGTCGAACTGCAACTGCCCGCGGCTGCCCTTCTCGAAGACGCCGAAGGGATCGATGAAGGCGCTGGCGCCCGCGGCTTGCAGGTGGAATGTCGACTGCCCGTACCAGGTGATCCGCATCGTTCGGGCCCCCCCAAGTGTTTTCTCTGCGGTGCGGCAATGGCCGGATGCCATGGTCGCCTCCTCCCAAAAGGAAGGCTATCATATGGCTTGGGTGCCCGGCACCCCGCCGCGGGCTGGACAAGCCCTGCGGCAAAAAGAGCGGAGGTGTCTTCGTGCAGGTCGCGCAGAGCGTCCTAGACCTGATCGGCCAGACCCCGGTGTTGGAGCTGCGGATAAGCGCCCTGCCGGAAGGCGTGCGGCTGTTCGCCAAGCTCGAGTACCGCAACCCGGGAGGCAGCGTGAAGGACCGCCTGGGGCGTTACCTGATCGAGTCCGCACTGCGCGACGGAAGCCTGCGGCCGGGCGGCACCGTGATCGAGCCGACCGCAGGCAACACGGGTATCGGCCTCGCCCTTGCCGCGCAAGGGAAGGGCTTGCGCGTCATCCTGGTCGTCCCGGAACATTTTTCAATGGAAAAGCAGGGCATCATGCGGGCGCTCGGCGCGGAGATCGTCAACACTCCCCGCAGCGGCGGCATGGAATTCGCGATCGCGGAGGCCCACCGCATCGCGGCCGAGGTCGGGGGCTTCGTGCCGCAGCAGTTCGCGAACCCCGCCAACCCGGAGGCGCACTACTTGACGACCGGTCCCGAGCTCTACGAGCAGCTGGACGGCCGGATCGACGCCTTTGTCGCCGGCGGCGGCACCGGCGGCACGCTCACCGGCGTCGCCCGCTACCTGCGCGAGCAGAATCCGAAGGTGCGCATCGTCCTCGTCGAGCCTGAGGGTTCCGTCTTCGCCGGCGGCCAGCCGGGGTCGCACCGCGTGGAGGGAATCGGCAACGAGTTCATCCCGCAGACGCTCGACATGTCGCTCGTCGACCGCGTCGAGACGGTTCCCGACGACGAGTCGTTCCAGGCCGTGAAGGATCTCGCGCGGGAGTTCGGCGTGCTGGCCGGCGGATCGTCCGGGGCCGCCTACGTTGCCGCGCTGCGCACCGCGCGCTCGATCGGCCGCGGCAACATCGCCACGATCTTCCCCGACGGAGCCGAGCGCTACCTCAGCAAGGGCATCTTCGACTAGCTCTCCCGCAGCGCCGCATCGAGCGCCTGCCGGAGGTCGGCCTGGATGTCTGGGAGTTCCTCGAGACCGACCGAGATGCGCAGGATGTCCATCGAGATCTCCCGGTCGGACCGCTCCTCGTCGGTTAGCGCCGCGTGGCAGTGCAAGGGCGGCAGGGAAATGCTCGTCGAAGTGCCGCCAAAGCCTGCGCCGACCTCGACGAACTGCAGCGCGCGCGCAAACGGCGCCACCAGGTCCTCGCGCGCGAGGCGCACCGTGACCATGTTCGCAAAGCCGCGGACCGTCTTTGCGGCGACCGCGTGGCCGGGGTCGTCCTGCAGCCCGGGGTAGTGCACCGCGCGCACCTCGGGCTGCCCCTTCAGCCAGCGGGCGAGTTCGCCCGCCGTGGACATCGCCCGCTCCATGCGCAGCGGCAGGGTGCGCAGGCCGCGCAGCACGAGGTAGCTGTCGTCGGGGGAGAGGATCGCGCCCGCGGAGTTGAGCACGGTGTAGAGCTGGCGCGAAAGGTCTTCCGTGCGCGCGGTCGCCAGGCCCGCCGTCACGTCACCATGGCCGGAGATCATCTTCGTCGCGCTG
>JAKAPV010000179.1 GCA_021806845.1 Bacillota bacterium
GATCTGGTGGATGAACCGCTCGTAGTTGGCGATCTTGATCTGCTGGCCTCCGAAGCCGTCCATGTCGCGCACGAGGACGACGTTCGGCTGCTCCTTGATGCCCTGCCAGTTCGGCACCATGCTCTGGATGAACTGGTGCAGGATGAGGATCTTCTGCGGCAGGTGGTACCGCTGCACGAGTCCCTGCAGGTACGAAAGCGCCCAGTTGATCGGCGGCGTCGGCATCGACCCGAACTGCTTGCCGGGAATGTCGCCGGGCTTCATGGCGAACTCCGGGTCGAGCGCCAGCTCGACGTCCGGCTGCTTCAGGTACGGCGCAAGGTACTGTACCTCGCTCTGGACCGTCGCGTGTCCGATCTGCACGTCGAGGATCAGGAGGAGGTGGTTTTGGCGCGCGATCTGCAGTTCCTGGGAGATCAGCGAGTAGGGCATGCGCAGGCTGTAGTATCCGTTCGGGCCGGGCGAGCCCTGCGCTACGACGGCGACGAGCTCCAGCGCCCCGATCGTCGGGTGTGTCGGGTCGGCGGCGACGTAGGCGGCCTCCTGCTGGCGCAGCCTCGCGATGATCACCTGCGGCGACGCGGTGCCGAGGACGCCCATGCGGGGCGAGAGCGGATTCCCGTAGTACGAGATGATCCGATAGTTCGGCAGGAGTGTCGGGCCGAACCAGTCGAGGTTGCCCGAGGAGGCGGCGCCGGCCGGTGCGGCGGAGGAGGTGATCAGCGGGACGGTGCAAACGGCGGCGACGAGGCCGCGGCAAATGGCGCGAGCGATGCGAGGAAGCACTTTCACACTCCACCGTTTCTGTCGAAAAAAGGTCGATCCTTGTCTACAGCATACCATCGGCCGTTGCGCTGCTCGATGGCAGTTGTGCCTCGTTAGCGGCTATTTGACCGGGCATGAGAAACGTTATTGGCCGCAAAGGCAGCAAGATTACGCCTCGCGGCAGATGTCGGCGAACGTACCGCCGCAGCCGGCGAGGATGGCGCCGGGCGCACAGACGAGTTCCGCGCCGCGCGCACCCGCGCTCACCGCCATCTGCGGCAAGGAGCGGGCGCTTTCATCGATGAAGACGGCAAGCTGCCGACGCGGTCCGACCGGCGATACGCTGCCGCGCACATAGCCGGTGATGCGCTGAATGTCTTTCGGGTCTGCCATCTCGGCCGACGGCCGGCCCCATGCGCGCGCGAGACGGCGCAGGCTCAGTTCGCGCGTCGAGGGCACGACCGCGAGCGCGAACTCCCGCCCGGACTGCACGAGCAGTGTTTTGAACACGACTTCGGGTGCAAGCGCCAATTTCTGTACGACCTCTTCGGCGGTCTTCTCTACCTCGTCGTAATAACGCAACTCGTAGGCAATCCCGCGCGCCTCGAGCACGTCCGTGGCAGGCGTTCTCGTGGCGATTCCTCCCTTCGAGCGACGCTTGCGCCGATTGACACATGCGGCGCATAGACTCAGAATGGATGGGGTCCGAACTGCGCTTCGCTCTCTGTTGCGCACACGCTCAGGAGGTGCCGCGCTTTGGTCTGCACTCGTTGCCAGCACGCCATTTACCGCACGGACAAGTCCACCGAAATGACCGCCTACGCCGAGATGATACTCTTTCCTCTCGGCAAAATCCGCGCACTCGCCCGCAAGGGCGACCACCAGTACATCGCACTGATCGAGTGCCCGAACTGTGGGCGCGAGAACGACGTTCCGATCGACTTCTAGGTTCCGGGAAAGGAGGGGAGCCGGTGTTCAAAGCCATCGGGAACATCCTCAAGGGCCTCGGGATCACGCTGCGCATCTTCGGCACGGTGCCGAACCAGACGATCAGCTATCCCGAAAAGAAGCGTGACCTGCCTCCCCGCTACCGCGGCGTCCATAAGCTGCGCCGCTACTCGGACGGCCTCGAGCGCTGCGTCGGGTGCGAACTGTGCGCGGCGTCGTGTCCTGCGTACGCCATCACCGTCGTCGGCGCGGAGAACGACCCCGAGCACCGGGTAAGCCCTGGCGAGCGCTACGCTGCCCGCTACGAGATCGATTACCTGCGTTGCATCTTCTGCGGCGAGTGCGAGCGCGCCTGCCCGGTCGACGCGATCGTGCTGACGCCGAGCCCCTTGCCGCCTTTCATATCCCGGCGCCAGGTCGTCATGACCAAGGAAGATCTGCTGGAGCCGTACCCCGGCGGCGAACCGCCGGCGCACAAGCTGCACCCCTGGGACGACGCGCCGGACCGCATCGACCGCATCCCGATGCCGGACCAGCAGCACGCGCTGCACGGCGACTGACGAATCACTGCAATCAGGGCTCCGGCCACCTGGCCGGAGCCCTGTTCCTGTCTCAGTCCGCGTACTCGGGATAGAGCGGGAAGCGCCGGCAGAGTTCCCCGACCGCAGCGCGGATCTCCCGCAGGCGCTGGGGATCCTGGCGCGAGCGGATCGCCGCGTCGATGCAGCCGCCGATCTCTTGCATCTCCACCTCGGTCATGCCGCGCGTCGTGGCTGCCGCTGTCCCGATGCGCACGCCGCTCGTGACAAACGGCGAGCGCCGCTCTCCAGGCACCGTGTTCTTGTTGACGGTGATGCCGGCCTGCTCTAGCGCCTGCTCGGCGTCCTTGCCGGTCAGATCATCGCGGTCGACGAACGAGAGCAGTAGGAGATGGTTGTCGGTGCCGCCCGAAACGAGGCGGTAGCCGCGCGACAGGAGTTCCTCCGCGAGCGCGGCCGCGTTGCGCACGATCTGGTGCTGATAGCTCTGGAACGCGGGCTGCATCGCCTCGAGGAATGCCACCGCCTTCGCGGCGATGATGTGCTCGAGCGGGCCGCCCTGCAGGCCGGGGAAGACAGCCTTGTCGACCTTCGGCCCGAGTTCCTCCGTCGACAGGACGAAGCCGCCGCGCGGCCCGCGCAGCGTCTTGTGCGTCGTCGAGGTCACGAGGTCGGCATAGCCGACGGGCGTCGGGTGTGCGTCCGCGGCAACGAGTCCGGCGATGTGCGCCATGTCCACCATCAGCCGGGCTCCCGCCTCGTCTGCGATGGCACGCAGGCGCGGGAAGTCGATGATGCGCGGGTAGGCGGACGCGCCCGCGACGATCAGCTTGGGGTGGTGTGCGAGAGCCAGCTGGCGCACTTCGTCGTAGTCGATGCGCTCCGTCTTCGGGTCGAGGCCGTAGGCGACGAAGTGGTAGTCCTGGCCCGAGAAGTTCACGGGGCTGCCGTGGGTGAGGTGCCCGCCCTCGCTGAGCTTCATGCCGAGTACTGTGTCGCCGGGTTCGATCACCGCATGGTAGGCGGCCATGTTCGCCTGGGCGCCCGCGTGCGGCTGCACATTCGCGTACTCCGCCGAGAAGAGCTGCTTCGCGCGCTGGCGCGCGAGCTCCTCTACCTCGTCCACGACGTGGCAGCCACCGTAGTAGCGCTTGCCGGGATAGCCCTCCGCGTACTTGTTCGTCAGCACGCTGCCCATCGCCTCGAGTACGGCGCCCGAGGTGAAGTTCTCGGAAGCGATCAGCTCCAGCGTGTCGCGCTGGCGCGCAAGTTCCTTTTGGATCAGATCGGCGATCTGCGGATCCACGTCCCTGAGCATCCTTCGGCCTCCCGTCTAGCGTCCGGTCCACCAATCGAGAAAGGCCTCCCGCAGGACACTCCGCACTTCGCGGCGCGGGATCTCCCGCCCCGCCGCCTCCCAGAGCCCGATCGCCCGCCGGCGCATGCCCTGCACATACGCCTCCCGGTCCTGCGCGCCGAAGACCTCTGCCCAGAGATCGTAATCGAGCGAGAGCGGCAGGGCTCCATGTTGCAAGAGTACGCCACTGCGGCGCACCTGCGCCGACCCCAGCAGCTTGCGGCCCCCCGACTCGATCTCATACCAGGAGGGTTGCGCGAAACAGTTCGCGTCGGCAAGCGCGGTTCCTGGTGCTCCCGCGAGGTCCACGTTCGCGCCGAGCGCCTTAAGCGCCGCGACCAGCGCCTGCGCGATCTCGAGGTATGCGAGGCGCACCTCACCCGGCAAGAGGTGTTGCAGCGCCGTGAAGGCGTAGGTGACCTCGCTTTGGTGCAGGACGGCACGGCCGCCGGTGGGGCGCCGCACGAGGCCGACGCCGAGCGCCTGCAGGCGCTCGGCGTCGAAAGGCGCAGCGTCCTGCGCATAGCCGAGGGAGAGCGTCGGGCGTCGCCAGCCGTAGAGCCGCAGCCGCGCGGCGCCGTCCTCCCGCGTCATGGCCAGGGCCTCGAGATCGCGCGCCATATTGAAGGCTCCGGATCGGTCTTCCTCCAGGAGGATCTTGAGTTCAGGCACTGAGGGTATGCCGCAGCACCGGGCTGCGCACTGCCTTCGCTTCGTCCAGGCGTCCGACGGCTGCGTCGTGCGGCGCCGTCTTGACCACGTCCGGCTGTTCGCGGGACTCCTTCAGAATGCCCAGCAGGATGTCGGCGAAGGCGTCCAATGTCTCGCGCGTCTCCGTTTCCGTCGGCTCCAGCATCATCGCCTCGTCGACGATCAGCGGGAAGTAGACGGTCGGTGGGTGCACGCCGAAGTCGAGGAGGCGCTTCGCGATATCGAGCGTCCGCACGCCCGTCTCGCGCTTGAGGTCCTTGGGCGGAGCGATGACGAACTCGTGCTTGGGAATGCGGTCGAAGGGCTCGTGGAACGCGTTCTTCAGGCGGGCGAGGAGGTAGTTCGCGTTCAGCACCGCGTCGTCGGCGACGCCTCGCAGCCCCTCGCCGCCCAGCGAGCGGATGTAGGTGTAGGCGCGCACCAGCATGCCGAAGTTGCCGTAGAAAGAGCGCATCTGTCCGATGGAGTGCGGGAGGTCGTAATGCAAGTGGAAACTGCCGTCCGCGCGTCGCGCCACGATCGGCGCTGGCAGGAACTCGATGAGCGAGGTCTTCACGCCGACGGGGCCGGAGCCCGGTCCGCCGCCGCCGTGCGGCGTCGAGAACGTCTTGTGGAGATTGAGGTGCACGACGTCGAAGCCCATGTCGCCGGGCCGAGAACGCCCCAACACCGCATTCAGGTTTGCGCCGTCGTAGTAGAGAAGGCCGCCCGCCGCGTGCACGACGTCGGCGATCTCGGAGATCCGCTCGTCGAAGAGCCCCAGGGTGTTGGGGTTCGTCAGCATGAGCGCGGCCGTCTTCTCCGACGCGACGAGGCGCAGCGCGTCGAGATCGACGCCGCCGCGTTCGTCCGAGGGCACGTGCACCACTTCGAAGCCGGCCATGGCGGCCGTGGCGGGGTTCGTGCCGTGCGCCGAGTCCGGGACGATCACCTGGGTGCGGCCCGTGTCCCCGCGCAGGCGGTGATAGGCGCGGATCATCAGGATGCCCGTGAGTTCGCCGTGCGCGCCCGCGGCCGGCTGCAGGGATACCGCGTCCATGCCGGTGATCTCCTGCAGGTCCTGCTGCAGTTCCCACATGAGCTGCAACGCGCCCTGCACGGTCTCCTCCGGCTGGTACGGGTGCAGGGCCGCGAAGCCCGGCAGGCGCGCCGTGTCCTCGTTGATCTTGGGGTTGTACTTCATCGTGCACGACCCGAGCGGGTAGAAGCCCGAGTCGACGCCGTGGTTGCGGTGGCTGAGTTCCGTGAAATGCCGGACGACCTGGATCTCCGCAAGTTCCGGCAGCGGCAGGTCAGCGCGCAGCGCGGACGCCGGCAGGTACTTGCCGAGGTCGACCGGGCGCTGCGGCAGGTAGGAGGTCTGGCGGCCAGCCGCATGCTCTTCGAAGAGCGTCTTCATGATGCCACCCCCTGCAGCACGTGGACGAGCCGGTCGATCTCCTGCGGCGTGCGGCGCTCCGTGACGCTGAAGAGGACGTGGCCCTTGAGTTCTGGGTAGAAGCGCTCCAGGTCGAGCGGGCCCAGCATGCGCTCCTGCAGGAGGCGCTGTTGCAGCTGCGCCGCGGGCAAAGGGCTGCGCAGGGCAAGCTCGAAGCCGTAGGCGCCGCCGAAGGCCCGCGCGAAGGCGCTGCCCGAGAGCCCTTCCTCCAGCCGGTGGGCCCCCTTGATCGACAGCGCGGCCGCTTGCCGCATTCCGCTCGGACCGAGCAGCGAGACGTAGATCGTAGCGGCCAGGGCCATCAGGCCCTGGTTCGTGCAGATGTTCGACGTGGCGCGCTCGCGACGGATGTGCTGCTCGCGCGTCTGGAAGGTGAGTACGAAGCCCCGGTTGCCGTCGTGGTCTGTCGTCTCGCCCACGATGCGCCCGGGGATGCGGCGCAGGTACTCCTGCTTGATCGGA
>JAKAPV010000180.1 GCA_021806845.1 Bacillota bacterium
ATCTTGGAGGTTGGGACGACCTGCACTGCGAGACCCTGCTGAGTTACGGGGGCCACCGTCTGGTCAGCCTGGAGGAGCTGCACCGCGTAACCGCCCGCCCTACCAAGGGTGATCTGCTTTGGCGTCGTGCCTGCCGGGAACGTGAGCGGCCACTCTACCTGCCGGGAGACAGCCACTGTCTTGATGACTCGTACACCGCCCGTGAGCGGCAACGTGACATCGCGCAACGTGGACGTCGGCTCCGCCGGGGCCCACCGCATCGCGAAGAAGGGCTGCCACCCCATTTGCGAGGATACGGTCTGCGATGTTACGTCCAAAGGGCCGCAGGCCCCTCTGCCGACGAAGGCTGGGCACATCGGCAGGTCGATCTGTGAGACCTGCGAGAGGCCGTGTACCTTCCCCTGGATCAGGGTGCCGCCCGAAGAGATTGTAAGGCTCTCGAAGCGCACCGTTGCTTGCCCCGCTTGCACGGTCATCGGATGGCGCAGCACTCGAACCGCCTTCGGTTCGTAAGCGTCATTGGGTAGCGTAAGGTCTATGCTCCGGCTTCCATCTGCGAGCGAAATCTGCAACGTGAAGTGCGTCGGAGGCTTCCTGTGCTGCGGAGCAGTGAAGGGACTCGGCACCTGCAGCCCGGTGAGGTCGATGTAGCCCGCGATTTCGCCGTCGCCGGTCGGGGCAGACGTTCCTGCGACGGCGCCGGTCTCTGGGGACGATACGACGCGGGGGAGCATCGCAGCTAGTCCGTCGTGGCGCTCTGCAGTGAACACGAGATACGAACCGAAGTAGGTAGCGTGGAAGCTCTGCAGTGTCACCCGCTCTCCGCCGATAGCGATCGTCCGGCGTAGTGGGATGAGGCTGCCGTCGGCCGATGCCGCCATGTAGCCTGGTACCGTCCACAGGAATGCCTCATAGCGCTGAGCCGGCGTCTCTTGGCGTGAGCGAGCCAGCACAGCCCCTGCGGCTCCCGCGGCCAGCACCAGGACGGCTACCCCCGCAGCCAGCGCACCGGTGCGACGGCGCAGGCGCCCCCAGAACCGCTCAGCTGCACCGAACTGCTCGGCCGACCGGCGTTCCGTGTGCGCCTCGTTGGGGCTCAGCTGCTCGCCGATGCCCCGGCGGCCTGCGCACGAAGGACACTCCGCAAGATGGCGCTCAACGAATGCCGCCGTCTCCTCGGATACGAGTCCTTCCCGCCACAACGGGACGAGGTCCCTGACCGCGGCGCAGATACGCTCATCGTCCTTCATCGCATAGCCCCCTTCGTAGCACGCCTGGCCAGGACCTTCCCCTGGCACCCGTCATGGACGCCAGACCGTCCCATCCGGGAGGGGATGCAGGGCATAAGTATCAAAGGTCACCGTCATTGTCGCAGTGCCCTGCTGGGCGAGCTGCGCCGGAGAAGGAGGCGCAACCCACCTGAACGGGAACCGTTCTTGAAAGCCCTGTCCAGAGACCGTTCCCGTCATCGTCCCGTCCCACGTTGCTCGAAGGGCCTCACCCCTTGGCAGGGTCACCGAGACGCCCTGCGGGAGAGGCTCTCCGGAGCGGGTGTAAATCCCTACCGTAAAGCCGTTCGCTCCGGCGTCTGAACTGAGTTGCACTGTATAGCCGCCCGCGGTGCCCAGGACGACAGGCACGAGTTCCGGCGTTCCAAAGGACGTCTTGCCCTGCGAGAGTTGGATCGGCCACTTGATCCGGGAGGTGACGTGAAGCGTCGTCCGCACATCTAGCCCCGGCAGTGGAAGGGCAATCTTCGCTGCCGCGGAGGGCTTGTTCGTTGGTCCCGGCAACATCCAGGCGAAAGACTGCCACCCATCAGACCTCGGGAGACCCCACGTCATTCGCCAGTTGGGCCAGGTCAGGCACGCCTGCCCGAGGAATGCGGGACACGTGGTCGGATCCTGGAACGTGAAGTATCCCCCGTGGCTCTCGCCGAGGATCAAGGTGCCAGCGCTCGACAGCTCAATGCTCTCAAGGTGCACCGTGACCCCGCCCGCCTGGAGCGTTATCGGACTCCTGTGCACTGTCGCGCCGTGCACGAGGTAGGCACTCTTCGGTACCGCGATCGACGTGCTCACCGAGGCGGCTTCGGGCGCAGGGAGCGTGAGGGCAAGGAGTACTCTGGTCGGTTGCGGGCTCTCCGGATCCACGGGTGTCGGCACGGTCACAGAGTTCACCTGAAGGTAACCCACGATGCTATTGTTGCCGATCGGGGACGTCCAGACCAAAGTGGGTGGACTGGCTTTCGCCCCCTGCGGCGGGATGGGTGCCTTTCCGTCTTCTCCCTTCGCCGTGAAGACGGCGAACGAGCCGAAGTAGTTGACGAAGAAGGCACGCAGGGTGATCGTCTCATGGCCGAGCCGTAGCTTCCTGTGCAGCGGCACAAGTGCGCCGGTCTCCTTCGCGGCCAGGTAGCCAGGCACGGTCGCGAGGAACTCCTGGTACCGCTGCTCCGCCGTCACCAGTCGCGCCGATGCGACCCCAGATCCAGCGGCACCGGCCGCGAGCACCATAATGCCCGCGACGGCAGCCACTGCTTGCGTCCTCCGACGCAAGCGGACGCGCAACCGCGCCAGGAACCTGTCAGCGGCCCCCTCTAGTGGAGGCGGTGCGGCAGCGGCCAAGTGATACTCAAAGTCGTCAGCCGCTTGCGCGAGCGCGCGGCAGGGAGGGCACTTCGCGAGGTGGTCCTTGACCAGCGCCGCCGTCTGCGGTGAAACCAGTCCATCGCGCCACAATGGCAGGAGGTCCCTAACGAGAGCGCAGACCGTCGTCCGCTCGGACACCTTGTCCACCCTCCTCTGCAAGCTCTCCGCGCAGGCGAGCGATCAGCCTAAAGTAGCGCACCCTCGACCAGTTCTCACTACGACCGAGTTCCTGGGCAATGTCGGCGAAAGGCATGCCCCAAACTCCTCGCGCAATGACGAGACGACGGTCCTCTGGAGAGAGGTCCGGGAGAATCGCCTGGCCATCCGCGAATGCCTCTATCGTTTCCGCACGAGGTGCAGGACCGCCCCGCTCCTGGGCAAGGCGCTCCCGTTGCGCGCGTCGCGCATGCCCTGCATGGACACGGCGGGCAATACCGATGAGGTAGGCTTGCGGATCCCCGCCACGGTATCCCCGCAGGGAGACGAGCGCTTGGACGAAAGTCTCCTGCGTCAGATCCTCGGCAAGCTCCGGGTTCTTCGTGAGCCCGATGAGATAACGCCGCACCACGGGGGACTCCGCATCGTACCAGGCACTCAGGTCGTGCGTGGGCGCCACCTCATCGCCTCCATCCTGTAGTGGCTTCCCGCACCTGTTTCGTTACAGGCACACGAGAAATGTCGCTTCACCCGTTCCCTGCAGAGGGTCACAGCTCGACCCCATGCCGCGGCGGGGCAACAGACCCGGAGATCCGCCAAGAGAGTCCCGAGGCCCTCGGCGTGCAATCGCGTGCCGTCGTGAGCCTTCTCACCCATTGAAGATGGATGGAGGATATTACCTGTTCATAGCCTAACTTTTTCTAGGTCGGAAGAGGGACCCCAGCGAACGGGGGATTCGGCAATGAAGGCAATGAGTTGGCCGACCATGCGGACGACAGCAGTCGCGCTTGCAGTGCTGTTGGCGCTCTCAGGCTGCGCTCCAAGCACCGTGCCGGAAGCGAAGCCTGTTTTGCCTCAGCGCGTCGGTGACTTCACGCTGCAGTGGGTGAAGGGGACTGGGGCACTCCTGCGCTCGCCGCAATCCATCTCTACAGGCAACGCTATCTTCACAATTGGCTCCGGACCGACTCACCTCATCACTGCTCGCATGCCTGATGGTCGACTGAGCGCTTCCGAGCCCGCCGCATGCCCTCCCACTCCGGTGTGGCAGGTAGACCTCCTCGGCCCAGAACCCGGCATGCTCTGTCGTGAACCGGGGGCGCTAGTGCTCGAACTCCTTTCGTCCAATGGCCCGGGTGAGCCACTTGGGGCGTCAGCGGGGGACATCATTCGGGGGGGCCCACCGACTGTACTCGGCCCGAATAGTCTTGGCGGGTACATCGTTGCGGCCGGCGTCGTATGGTGGCTCAAGGCGAACCATGGGACACCCCTCGCTTCCGGCGTGTTGAGCACCTTGACATCCGCCTCCGCCGCGCTGCCCGCACAGCTACTTCCTTCTGGCGGCGGGATGAGACTGCTGTCCCTGAGCGACCATCTCTACGTCCTGCAGCCAGTGGCCACTGGCTACGACGTTTCGCGCCTTGTTCTAGGGAACCCTGACCACCCTGTGGCTGGGCTTGAGCCGATGGGAGACATCCCCCGAGGGCACGTCTGGGCCATCGACCAGAATGGTGGCATCTGGATGACGACGAAGGCGGACGCCGATCAGCTCGACCTGCTGCGTGCCGTGCCCGGTCAACCCAAAGTGAACACCTGGCCTATCCAGGGACGGCTGGTCGGTGCGGGGCCGGGTTTTCTGGCCTATCTTACCTCGGTGGGAGGCGCGACAAGTCTGCACCTCACGTTTCCGCTCAGCCACCGCACCGTGGTCGTGAGCGGGCTTCGTAGCCCGTTCGCTTCCATGCAACAGGCCCAGGATGGCAGCACATATCTCCACCTGCATCTCGGCACCCATTGGCGGGTAGTGCGGATCGCGTGGTCACCAACTTTGTGAATTGCCATCCCTACAGAGGAACGCGAATATGGCAGCCTGGGGAAGCGCCCAGACCAAATCCGCGTTCGTGGAGGCTGACGACTGGGCTCATCCTCGGCGGCGTTCGCACCGGGGCTACGCCCACGGGGCAGTTTGTTCCGCTGCGGTCCTCTCCCGCACCATTCCCTTCACGATTGCGCTGCCGCCGAGCGCTGTGAGCACGGCACTGAAGACGAAGACGAGCGGCACACCGACGACTGCCGCCGCTACGCCGGCCAGGGCCGCGAGCGCCGGCTGCGCCACTGTTGTGACCACACTAGAGGAGGCGAGGAGCTTGCCGTATTGCTCTGGAGGAACCACCCTTTGGCTCCATGTCATTATGCTGACCGAGAGCACGCTCGCGGCGATGGCCGCTAGGAGGATGGCGATCTCCGTCACCAGGACTTGAGGCCAGACGCCGACGACCAGGACGCAGAACACCAAGACACCAAAGCCGAGGGCAAACTGCACCGCCTGAGAGCCACGCAGCCAGCGGCTACCGATGCCACCAACGATGAGGCCTGCCGAGAACACGGCCTGTGTCGCACCCAACACGAGTGCGCCAGCACGCAGGACACGCACGACGAAGAATGGGAGAAGGCTCATCACGATGATGAGCACTCCGTTTAGGGCAACGTTGGTCCCGATCAGAAGTCGCACGGTGCGGCTGCGTAGCATCTTGCGCCAGCCGGCACTGCTGTCGGCCGCTCCATCGGCGGGAGTAGCGTTGAGGATCGGTTGCCGTACAGATAGCGTAAGGAGGCAGCCGAGGCCGAAGCTCACTGCGTCGAGCCAGAGGATCGTCTGGAACGAGAGCGCAGCCACCAGCACGCCCCCCAGCAACATGCCGCCAAGGCTCGCAGCCGAGGTTGCGGCCTGGTACAGGCTGTTTGCTTGCTGCCTGGACTCGTCGTCCAGGAGAGAGGCGAAGAGCGCTCCAACCGACGGGAAGAGGAACCCGACGGAGACCGACGTGAGACCCGTGAGGGCGAGGAGCGCGGCGTATGCCGCTCCCGTGTTTAGATGCCGCCAGAGCAAGGCTGCTACGCCGAAGAGCACGAACGCGCCGAGATCCGCGATGGCCGCGATGTCCTTGCGCCTGCCGATCTTCCGGTCGGCAACGTGGCCACCGAGCGGCACGATGAGCGTGGAGACGAGGTTGCCGACGACGATCACGGCCGCTACTGACCAGGGGGCCCGAAGTAGGTGGGTTACCACCCAGAGCATCGCGATGTCGTAGACACCATCGCCGAGCTGCGAAATGGTCCTGCCGGCGATCAGTCGCAACCGCGAACCCCTCAACTAACCACGACCTCGCGAGCCATATAGGTGATGCTAGCTTCTCCCAGTCCCTGTGACAACCGCTCAACGGGTCCGATCGCCGACGGCCAAGCCGCGCCTCAGAAGGCCCGCGGAGCCGAAGGGCGGTCAGATAGCCGCCATGTGCCCTGCCTCGTTCCTTCATGACAACTGTTGCTTACGCATTTGGGGTGGTGCATTTCGTCCCCTAAGTGCTTCGGGCTCG
>JAKAPV010000181.1 GCA_021806845.1 Bacillota bacterium
GGGAGGAATCACGGAGATGCAGACCGCGAACTTCGCCCCCCTGACCCCGCTGAGCTTCCTGGAACGGACTGCCGACACCTATCCCGATCAGACCGCTTTCGTCTATGAATCACATCGTGAGGACTACAGCCGCTTTCGCCGCCGCGTCTACCGCCTCGCGAGCGCCCTGCGGGCCGCCGGCATGGTCACGGGCGACCGCGTGGCGGTGCTGGCGCCGAACACCCCGCCGATCCTCGAGGCCCACTTCGGCGTTCCGCTCGCCGGCGCGCAGCTCGTCGCCATCAATACGCGCCTCTCGCCCGGCGAGGTGCGGACGATCCTGCGCCATTCCGGCGCGCGCCTGCTGATCGTCGACGAGGAGCTGTGGCCGACGATCGCCGCGATCCGGGACGACCTCGAGGACCTCGAGCGCATCATTGTCGACCCGCTGCCCGGCACTCCGGGTTCGTCCGCCAATGCGCCGGAAAGTCCGGCCGCCGCGACGAAGTCGCTCCAGTCATCGCGCGGCGAGGCGGAGGAGCTCGCGACCTACGAGGCCGTCCTCGCCGCCGCGAGCGAGGACGTCCAGGCGCCGGACGTGGACGAGCGCGGGGTGATCTCGATCAACTACACGAGCGGCACGACGGGCGAGCCGAAGGGCGTCATGTACCACCACCGCGGCGCCTTTCTCAACGCGCTCGGGGAGGTGATCGAGGCGCAGCTGCAGCCCCAGAGCGTCTACCTCTGGACCTTGCCGATGTTCCACTGCAACGGCTGGTGCTACCCGTGGGCGGTTACGGCGATCGGCGCGACGCACGTGCTCCTGCGCCGCGTCGCACCGCCCGAGATCCTGCGGCTCGTCGCCGCGGAGGGCGTGACGCACCTGAGCGGAGCGCCGACCGTTCTCACATCGATCGCGCAGGAGATGGAGCGCACCGGCAGCGCCTTCCCCCGCCGCATCAAGGCGGTTACGGCCGGCGCGCCGCCTTCGCCGCGCGTCTTGCGCACGATGGAGGAACTCGGCGCCGACGTGCTGCACGTCTACGGCCTTACGGAGGTGTACGGGCCCTTCACCGTCTGCGCCTGGCACCCCGAGTGGGACGAGCTCGAGCAGGGCGAGCGCGCGTCGCTCAAGTCCAGGCAGGGCGTGCCGTATATCGGCCTCGGCGAGGCCCGCGTCGCGGACTCTCACGGCGATGACGTGCCGCGCGACGGCGAGACGCTCGGCGAGGTCCTGTTGCGGGGCAACGGCGTGATGCTCGGCTACTACCGCAACCCCGGGGCGACCGAGAAGGCCTTCGAGGGCGGCTGGTTCCACACCGGCGACATCGGGGTCTGGCATCCCGACGGCTACATCGAGCTCAAGGACCGGGCCAAGGACATCATCATCTCCGGCGGCGAGAACATCTCGACGCAGGAGGTGGAAAAGGTGATCGTCGAGCACCCGGCGGTGCTGGAGGCGGCGGTGATCGGCATCCCGGACGAAAAGTGGGGGGAGGTGCCGAAGGCCTTCGTCACGCTGCGCCCCGGCATGGACGTCGCGGCCGAGGAACTGATCGACTTCTGCCGCGCCCGCCTTGCCCACTTCAAGTGCCCGAAGGGCATCGCCTTCACCGACCTGCCGAAGACCTCGACCGGCAAGATCCAGAAGCACGTCCTGCGCGAGAGCGAGTGGCAGGGCCGCGAAAAGCGCATCAACTAGTCCTTAGTCGCGGCGCGACCGCCGCCGAGGAGGCCCCCCGGCGGCGGTCGCCTGCGCGCTGGACGCGTCCCGCCTGTGCGGGCTAGTCCCCTCCGAGGATCCCGGGCCGGTCGCTCCACACGGGATCGCGCTTTTCGAGGAAGGCCCGGATCCCTTCCTTCGCGTCCTGCGTGGTGCTCGCGAGGGCCATCACCTGCGTCGCGTAGGCAAGCGCCGCGAAGTCCTCGAGCCCGAGCTGGCGATAGAAGTGCTCCTTGCCCGCGCCGATCGTCTGCAGGCTGTAGCGCGCCACCTGCCGCGCCAGTTCGAGCGTGCGCTCCATGAGGTCCTCGGGCGGCACGACGCGATTGACAAGGCCGTGGCGCTCGGCGTCCACGGCGTCCATGAATTCGCCGGTGAAGAGCATCTCCGCCGCCTTCTTGCGGCCGACGTTGCGGCTCAGGAAGACGGCCGGCGTCGCGCAGAAGTAGCCGATCTTCACCCCTGGGGTCGCGAACTTGGCGGCGGTCGACGCGACGGCGAGATCGCTCGCAGCGACCAGCTGGCAGCCGGCCGCGGTCGCGACGCCATGCACCTCCGCGATCACCACCTGCGGCAGCTGCCGGATCGTCTGCATGGCGCTATAGCAGACCTCGAAGAGCTTCTGCACCGCGGGCGGGTCGCCCGCCAGGATCTCGCGCAGGTCGTGGCCCGCACTGAACACCGTGCCGGCGCCGCGCAGGATCACCGCGTTGACCTTCCGTTCCGCGCCCACGCGCCGCAGCGTCGCATCGAGCGCGGCCAGCATCTCCTCCGAGAGGGCATTGCGCTTTTCGGGGTTGTGGAGCGTGACGATGCCGATGCGTTCGGCCTCGTAGCTGTCGTCGTACAGGACCCAGTCCAATGTAAAGCCTCCTCATCGACGGCGGCCCCCGCCGTCGCAACGCTCAATTCCTACGCTACGGCAAAGCCGCCGCCCCTTCAATGGACGCAGGCGGCGATGGCGTCCTTCCCGCCGCGCATTGCGCGTTGGGCGCAGCAGCAAAGGCAAGAGCCTTGATGCGCCTGGTGCCAAGGTCGGTCCGCCCGGGAAGCCGGATCGCGCCAACGGCTGCGGCCCGCGCAATGCGGCGCATCGGGCTGCGGTCCGCGACGCGGACGGCTGCGCGGCGGAGATCACCCATGGGCGGCGCCGTATCCGGGAAGGCGGCAAGCACTGATCGGCGCGCCGCTATAGCCGGGCGGCCGCCTTGCGCCCAGAAAGGCATGTCCCGCGAGTCACGCTCTGCATTCAGAGAATCCTGTTGACGAATCGCTTTCCGCTCTTGTATAGTCACGGCTAACAACCTTTCGCTTTCCGCATCTGCGGGGAGCGGCGAGGCCATAGACGGTGGAAGTGCACTTAGGGTTCCGCGCCTTGCGGCGGTCCGGACCGAGCAGTGCAGGCCCGGACACCGGGCACACCGCTGGCACAAAAGGCCTGGCGGCAAGTTCCACGCAAGCAGTGCTTGCGCGGTGCGTGCGCCAGGTGATTTTATACCCAGGGCACCTTCGACAATCGAAAATCCCGATGCGATGATGGGACGCGCGCCTTGCCCGAAGGCCAAAGAGAGCCGGTCTCGGCTGAAAGCCGGCGCCAACGGGCAAGACAGCACTCCTCCCAGAGCAGCCTGCTGAACGCCCCGATTTGTGATCTCGGGGACAAATAGGCGGGCCGGCGAACAAAAGCCGTTATCCGTGGTCAAGGCCTACCGGAAACCGCTGCGTGCGGGCCGGAAGGTGAACAAGGTGGTACCGCGAGACCGGCTCGCCCTTGATGGGCGAGCCGGTCTGTTTCTTTTACCCCAAATCCCGCTGGGAGGCGATGGCGATGGATTTCACCCTAGGTATCCTGGTCGACAACGAGGCCGGCGTCCTCGCGCGCGTCGCAAGCCTCTTTAGCCGGCGCGGCTACAACATCCAGAGCCTCGCCGTCGGACCGACCGACGATCCGGGGACCTCCTGGATCACGCTGCGGGCGGAGGGGGAGGACGCGGTCCGCGTCCAGATGCAGCGCCAGCTCGGCAAGCTCGTCGAGGTGGTCGGCGTCTACCACATGACGGAGGGGAGCTCCGTCGAGCGCGAGCTCGCACTGATCAAGGTCCGGACGGACACGGGACGGCGCGCCGAGGTGATGCAGATCGCCCAGACCTTCCGGGCCGGCGTCATCGACGTGAATCCGAGCTCCGTCGTCCTGGAGACGACGGGGGACAGCGGCAAGGTAAACGCCCTCATCGATGTCATGCGCGAGTTCGGGGTGCTGGAGGTCGCGCGCACCGGCGCGGTCGCCATGCTGCGCGGGCCGGGCGTCCTCCGGGAGGATCCGGAGGACGGTCGCTCGCCGCCGGACGAGCTGCCGCAGGCCCAGGTCCGCTGAAGCGAGGGAGGCAAGAGAGATGGCGAAGATCTACTACGACGACGACGCAGACCGGAGTGCCCTCGCAGGACAGACGATCGCGGTGATCGGGTACGGCAGCCAGGGCCACGCACAGGCCCAGAACCTCAGGGACCGCGGCTTTCCGGTGATCGTGGGCATCCGGCCGGGCCGCACGGCGGAGCAGGCGAAGGCGGACGGCTTTCAGGTGTACGACGTCGCCGAGGCGACCCGCCGCGCGGATGTCGTGCACATCCTGCTGCCGGACGAGGCGCAGCGGGAGGTCTATCAGGCGTCGATCGCCCCGAACCTGCGCGCCGGCATGGCGGTCAGCTTCTCGCACGGCTTCAACATCCATTTCGGCCAGGTGCAGCCGCCCAAGGACGTCGACGTCTTCATGGTCGCCCCCAAGGCGCCGGGACACCAGTTCCGCCGCCGCTTCACGGAGGGAGCCTCCGTTCCGGGCCTGCTCGCCGTGCACCAGGACGCGACCGGCAGCGCCCACGCCCGCGGCCTCGCGTTTGCCTGGGGCATCGGCTGCACCGGCGCCGGCGTGATCGAGACGACCTTCCAGGAGGAGACGGAGTCGGACCTCTTCGGCGAGCAGGCCGTGCTCTGCGGCGGCGTCACGCAGCTCATCAAGAGCGGCTTCGAGACGCTCACCGAGGCCGGCTACCAGCCGGAGGTCGCGTTCTTCGAGGTCATGAACGAGATGAAGCTGATCGTCGACCTGATGTACGAGGGCGGCCTCAGCTGGATGCGCTACTCGATCTCCGACACCGCCGAGTACGGCGACATGACCCGCGGCCCGCAGATCGTCGACGAACACGTCAAGGAGAACATGCGCAGGGTGCTGCGCGCCATCCAGGACGGCAGCTTCGCCCGCGAATGGATCCTCGAGAACCAGGCGGGCCGTCCGGTCTACCGTGCGCGCCGCAATGCGGAGCGCCGGCACCCCCTCGAGGTGGTCGGCCGCGAACTGCGCGCGATGATGCCCTGGCTCGGCAGCAAGAGCCCACCCGACATGGAGGAGCCGAGGGCCGAGAAGGCCGCCCGGTAAGAGAGGTCCCGAGAGGAGGGGCAGCGATGCGCCGCATCCGGATCTTCGACACGACGCTGCGCGACGGGGAGCAGTCCCCGGGCGTCAACCTGATGCGAGAGGAGAAGATCGAGATCGCCCGCCAGCTCGAACGCCTCGGCGTCGACATCATCGAGGCGGGCTTCCCGATCACCTCGGGCGGCGACATGGAGGCCGTGCAGGCGATCGCGCGCGAGGTGCGCTCTCCGGTCATCACGGCCCTCGCGCGCACCAACGCCGCTGACATCGAGGCCGCGGCGAAGGCCCTCGAGCGGGCGGCGAGGGCCCGCATCCACGTCTTCACCTCGTTCTCGCCGGTGCACCTCCGCTACATGCTGCGCAAGACCGAGGACGAGGTGATCGAGATGAGCGTCGCCGCGATTGCGGCGGCGCGCAGGTACGTCGACGACGTGGAGTTCTCCGGCCAGGACGCGATGCGCTCCGATCCCGCCTTCGTCCTGCGCGCGATCGCGGCGGCGATCGGCGCGGGCGCGACCACGATCAACATCCCCGACACAGTGGGCTACACGGCGCCCGAGGAGTTCGCCGCCCTGATCCGCGGTGTGCGCGAGCAGGTGCCGGGCGCAGGCGGCGTGCACATCTCGGTCCACTGCCACAACGACCTCGGCCTCGCCGTCGCGAACACGCTCGCGGGGCTCATGGCCGGCGCCGACCAGTGCGAGGTTGCGGTGAACGGGATCGGGGAGCGCGCCGGCAACACCTCCCTCGAGGAGGTCGCGATGGCGATCGCGACGCGCCAGGACTTCTTCCGCATGGAGACCGGCATCGACGCCCGGGAGATCGGGCGGACGAGCCGCCTCGTCAGCCGACTCACCGGCATGCCGGTGCAGCCCAACAAGGCGGTCGTCGGCGCGAACGCCTTCGCCCACGAGGCCGGCATCCACCAGGACGGCGTCCTCAAGGAGCGCACCACCTACGAGATCATGAACCCCCAGGACATCGGCCAGGGCGAAACCCAGCTCGTGATGGGCAAGCACTCCGGCCGCCACGCCTTCCAGAAG
>JAKAPV010000182.1 GCA_021806845.1 Bacillota bacterium
CTGCGCCAAAACCCGCGTGATCGCAGCCGTCAGCGTCGTCTTGCCGTGGTCCACGTGCCCGATCGTCCCCACATTCACGTGTGGCTTCGTGCGCTCGTACTTCTTCTTCGCCATCGCTCTCTCCCTCTCCGATCAAATCCCGCGTGACGATTCGATCTGCAGGGCTTGTTTCCTGCGGCCCTCCTGCGCCCTATGCCGCGCGCGGCGCGGCGAGCACCACGACAAGCCAGCCGACGGCTGCGGCAAAGGCCGCGGCGCACACGGTGCCGCCGAGTCCCCCCGGTCCGAAGAACAGCTGCACAAGGCCCGCAAACACCGCACCGGGGCCGCTCAGCGCAAGCCAGGCGATGCCTCCGAGGCCGAGTCCCGCGCTCGCCCAGAGCAGCATGAGCTCGCCGCCCCGCCAGGGAAGCCGCGGCATCGGCCGGGGTCGCGGCGGCAGGCGCAAGGGCGCCATGGGCGGTACCGCCGCCTCCGGCGCCGCGCGCAGGATGCGAGCAATCTCTTCATCAGTAATCCGCCTTGACATGTACGGCACCTCCCTTCGCCCGCTGCGGTTCGTCAGATAGTGCGGCGCGCAATCGCGCGCGCCCGCGGTGTACGAGCGTCTTCAATGTTCCAACCGGAACGCCCAACATGCCTGCCGCCTCGCGATACGGGATCTCATCGCGCAGCACGAACTCGACGGCCACGCGCTGCATCGCCGGCAGTCTCGCGAGCGCCCACTCGATGCGCCGGCGCTGCTCGCCGAGCAAAAGCCCGCTCGAGGCGTCGCCCTCCGCGGCGCTGTACGCGAAGGCCTGGTCGGGCACCGGCTCCTCGCGCCGGCGCCGCAGCTCGTTCTTCGCGAGGTTCGCGGCGGTCTGCAGGAGCCAGGGGGTGAAGGCCGCCCCGTCGCGCAGCTGCGGCAAGCGCAGCCACGCACGCGTCAGCGCTTCCTGGGCAAGGTCCTCCGCGCGCCCGGGATCCTGCACAAAGCGCAGGCAGAGCCGGTAGAGCCGCGGCCAGTCCGGGCGTACGAGGTCGGCGAACGCCTGCTCGTCACCGGCGCGGGCGCGCGCGACGAGCTCCGGCGTTTCGAAGGTCACCGCCGCGCCCCCTTTCCTCCCCGCCCCCACTCTACTGCAGATGACAGCGCATCCCAAGAGAAGGTTTCGCGCGGTGAAACCTTCCGGGCCCGAGTCGGGTCCACAGGGTGAAGGAGGGGCCGCAAACGAGCCGAAAAGCCATCGCCATCATTGCGTTCGCCGCCGCTGGAGCCACGCTGGTCGCAATGCTCGTCGCGATCAGCGCCGGCATCGCCTGGCGGCTGCCATTGTCTGCGATCCCGTTCCAGATTGGCGGACCCAACGTCCAGACGGTCTCGTTCGCGCCCGGGCAGTCGGCATCCAAGACGATCCCGGCCGCCGGGGTGCGCGCGGTGGAAATCGACGCGCCGATCGGCAGCGTCTCGCTCACGGCCACTTCCACCAGCGCGATCGGCCTCCATTGGACGGTCGCGGGCCAGCCGTTCCAGGCGCTCCACACAACCCTGCAGGGCGGCGTTCTGCAGATCGACTTCCAGCCGCCGCGCAATCTTGTCAACTTCGGCTCGAACCCCGACCACCTCGACGTCACCATCCCGAGCGGGCTTGCCGCGACCGCTCAGATCGACGCCGGTGCGATGACGGTGCAGGGGAACTTCGCAAGCCTCGTTGCGACGCTGCAGGCGGGCGCCCTCAACGTGCAGAACTTCCGGGGCGCGCTGACGGCGCACGACAGCATGGGCGCGATCAACGTGCAGCAGGCGACGATCACAGGTCCGCTGTCGCTGACGGCCAACATGGGCGCCATCACGTTTGCCGGCGACCCGGGGCTCGCGGCCACGGTGCGGGCCGACATGGGTGCGGTCGACCTCGAAATCGCGCCGCGCGGCCGCCTCACCGTGCAAGGCAGCGTGCAGATGGGCCCGTTCTCATCGGGCTTCCCCGGCCTCGGCCGCACCGGCGGCAATTCGTTCGGCGGCACGATCGGGTCGGGCAAGCCGGGGTACCTGAACGTATCGGACCAGATGGGCCCCGTGACGATCGACCAGTACTGAGGAGGCGACGCAGATGACCAGCATTCCGCAGTCGGCGCTCGGCGTCGCCTACCTCGCGTTTCTCCTGCCGGCGCTGTTCGTTGCCGCGATTGCGGCGATCATCATCGCGGTGCTCTATTTCCGCCACCGCGAGCGCATGGCGTACATCTCAAGACCGCAGGGGGCGCCGCCGCCGGACGCGGCGCCGACGGAATTCGGCCCACAGCCGACGCCCGGCCCTTATGGCGGTCCATACTCCTACCCTCCCGACTCCATCCGCCACCATCCGTCCCTGTACCACCCGCTCGCGCGGGTCGGACGGCTGATCGGGATCGGTGCCGGCCTCACGCTCGGGCTGCTCTGGCCGTTCGGCCCCAGCCCTCTCCTGCTCTTCGGGCTGATCCCGCTGTTCATCGGCCTGATCCGGCTCGGCGAACTCTACATCGCGCCCCTGCCGGTCTTGGCGCCTGCGCCGCAGGATCTCGCCTTTTGGCTGCAGCGCAGCCTCTGGAGCGGCGGCATCGGCCTCGCGCTGCTGCTCGGTCTCGCGACGGTAGGCATGTCGCCCCTCCTGCTCGCCGGTACCATCCCGCTGGGATACGGGCTCGGGATGCTCCTCGCCTACGCGCTCGCGCTGCGCGGTCAGTGACTTCGAAGGCAAGCGCCCCCAGGACCCGGGGGGCGCTTGCCCCATTTAAACAGCGCGCGGCGCTGCCAAGTCAGGAGGGGCTCGATACGGTGAAGGTTGTCGCGTGGATCGCTTTTCTCGCGTATATTGCATACTTCATCGGCATGGTAGCGATGCATGTGCTCCCCACCGGTCGCCAGCCGCTGTACAACACCGTCAGCGACTACGGCGTGGGAAGGTTCGGCGTCGCCGCGCGAACGCTGACCGCCATCAACGTCCTCGGAACGCTCTGCCTCCTCGCATCATTCCTCAGCATCGTCGGGTCGCCGCCGCTTGCAGGCACAGGGTTCATCGCGCTCGCCATCCTCGCGCTGAGCAGGCTGGGCCTGGTCTTCTTCCTCACCGACGAGTCCGGCACCAAGGCGACGAGAATCGGCCTAGTGCACGCACTGCTGGCTCTGATCAGCTTCGTCGCGGCCATATCCGCGATCACCACGATCACGAAGGGCATCGGAAGTGTCCCGATGTGGCATGGCGCTCTGCCGGTTCTTGACGTACTTGCAACGCTCTCGACCCCGCTCGTCATCGTCCTCGCCCTGAGCCTCTTGCCGCGCGCACGCAGCATCTTCGGGCTCACGGAGCGCCTCTTTCTCGCCGACGTCAACCTCTGGCTGCTGGTGGCGGCCGGGGTGATGGCGCTGCACGGGGGAAGTCCATAGACGTCAAGGGTGAAAAAAGGAGGCGGGAGCGGCGTTGCCGCTCCCGCGCTCGTTTGTTGGCCCGCTGTCAGTCTCCGATCTGAACCGATCCGGCCATCCAGCCTGCGGTGGTCATCGCGCCGCCCCAGCCGCCCGCGCCGCTGCCGCAGGGCTGCATGCACTGCCAGGTGTAGGTGCCGGCCTTGGCGGGGGTCTTGAACGTCACGACCGTCACCGACGGAACCACTGTGCTGCCCTGATCGGTTGCCGCAACCAGCGGGATGTTGAGCCCGAGTTCCGCGACCGTGAACGTGTGGGCGATCACGCCGCTGGCGCTGAAGGAACTCTCCTGCTTGCCGTTGACCGTCTCGACGTTGCCGACCGTGCCGGTGACCTTCGCGTAGGCTGCCGGGACGTCCCCGCCGCCGTCGTCGTAGTTCTTGATCGTCAGCGTGATGACCGCGTTGGCGGGCAGGTTAAGCGTCGCCGGGAACGGGTTCTTGCCATCCTGCGAGAAGAATGGCCAGGTGTTGTGCTGCGCGTTGCCGCCGTCGACGATCGTCCAGCTCAAGCTCGCCTTGGTCGGCGGCGCGGCTGCTTTGGCGTTCCCTGCGGCCTGCTGCTGTCCGCAACCGGCGGCCGCGAGGCCGATAAGTGCGAATGTTGCCGCAGCTGCGGCGATGCGGCCGATTCGGTGATTGTTCCGCGTCATCTTCAACGCATCCCCCTCGAACCAATCTCTATCTGACGGGTTCATTTTGGCAGGCGCCGCCTTCTCGCATGGAGGGGCAATCGGCCCCAAATAGGACCGTCAGTAGGGCACTTGGTCCGCATGACCATACGACGCAGATAGGTCCATTTGTCCGCTTCGACATGGCCCATCCATCGCGCAGCAGCGCATCACGGGCCGCATCGCGAGCAAGCGGGCCGCGCGACATCGCGCGACCGGCCCGTTGCCATTCATCGCGCCCGGCTGCAGGCGATCAGCCGGCGGTTGCAACTTTCGCCGAAGTTCGTGGCAAACAGAAGCCGATCGGCCGGGTGGACGGGCGGCGCAGCCGCACCTTCGTCCGCGGGGCCGATCGGCGGGTACTTTGACGAATGGCGACGCGATCAGGAGCCGGACGAACCATTCCTCCGGAGTCCGGAGATCTCATCGAGCGCCTGCGGATTTTCGAGCGCCGTTCGGTCTCCTAGCGCTTCGCCAACATAGGCCTGGCGTGCGAGGCGGCGCAGAATCTTCCCGTTGCGCGTGCGCGGCAGCTCTGAAATGAATGCTACCAATGAAGGCTTTAAGGATTTGCCCAGCGAGTACTCCACGATCTTCGACAGTTCCGCGCGCAGCGCATCCGTGCCAATCACGCCGCCTTGCAGCACGCAGAAGCAGCCGATCACCTCACCCTTCAGCGGGTCGGGCAGGCCGACGGCCATCGCTTCCTTGACTGCGCTGTGAGCCACCAGGGCGGACTCCACTTCCGCCGGGCCCACGCGCTTGCCCGCCACCTTGATGGTGTCGTCGGAGCGCCCGAGGATGTACCAGAATCCGTCCTCGTCCACATATGCGAAATCGCCGTGATACCAGAGGCCCGGAATGCGGGAGAAGTAGGTATCCAGGTAGCGCTGGCGATCGCGCCAGAACCCACGCGTCATGCCGGGCCAGACACCTCGCAGCACGAGTTCTCCCACCGCGCCCCGCACGCTCTTTCCTGTCTCGTCCACGACATCCGCGCCCATGCCCGGAATCGGTCCGCGGAAGGAGCACGGCTTGATCGGCTCGGTGACGAAGCAGCCGACGATGCCTCCGGAGATCTCGGTACCCCCGGAATAGTTGATGATCGGCAGCCTGCCGCCGCCGACGACTTCGAAAAAGAAGCGCCACGGTTCCGTGTTCCAGGGTTCTCCGGAAGAGCCGAGCACGCGCAGGGTCGGCATCGGGTGGCGGCTCACCGGCTCCCCGCCATGGGGCATCAGCGCCCGGACGGCCGTCGGCGAGATGCCGAAATGGGTGACGCCGTGCTCCTGGATGATCCGCCAGAGGCGGTCCGGTCCCGGGTAGTCCGGGGTGCCTTCGAAGAGCATGACGCCCGCGCCCAGGAGCGGCGCCCCGAAGATCGCCCAGGGTCCCATCATCCAGCCCATGTCGGTGAACCAGAACAGGAGGTCGCCAGGGCGCAGGTCGAAGGCGTGCCCGAGGTCCTGCGCCGCCTTGATCGGGAAGCCGCAGTGGGCATGGACCGCACCTTTGGGCCTGCCGGTCGTGCCGGACGTGTAGATGATCATGCACGTCGTCTCCGGGTCGAGTTCCGGTGTCGGCAGGCCAGGGCTCTGCGACTCGACGAGTTCACGCCAATCGACGTCGCGCTGCGCGTTCCAGGCCATGTCACGCCCGAGGCGCCGCACCACGAGGACCTTCTCCACCGTCGGCGAGAGGTCGGCCGCGGCGTCGGCGACTTCCTTCATCGCGACGGGCTTGCCGCGCCGCAAAAACCCGTCCGCCGTCACCAGAAGGCGCGCCTCGGCGTCCTGCAGCCTGGCGGCGACGGCCTGCGCGCCGTAGCCCGAGAACGTCGGAACGAGGATCGCACCGATCTTGGCGATGGCGTATGCCGCGATCATCGTCTCCGGCAGCATCGGCATGTAGATGCCGACCGCGTCTCCCTCACCGATCCCGAGCGAGCGGAGCCCGGCCGCGGCGCGATCGACCTCATCCTTCAGTTGGCGAAAACTCAGCCGCAGCCGCGCGCCGTCCTCGCCCTCCCAATCCAGGGCAGTCGCATC
>JAKAPV010000183.1 GCA_021806845.1 Bacillota bacterium
CGGAGGAAGACCAGTCTTGGCGCCCCGGCGGCATATGCTATCGTGAACGGGTCACGGAAGGGGAATGGCATGCTCTACGCTGTGTTGCGGTCCAAGATACACAGGGCGCGGGTCACGGAGGCGAAGCTCCACTACCAGGGCAGCCTGTCGCTCGATCAGGACCTCATGGATGCGGCGGATCTGCGGGAACACGACTGGGTGCAGATCACCTCGATGGCCAACGGGGCGCGCTGGCAGACATACGTCATGGCGGCCGAGCGCGGCAGCGGCACGGTCCGCGCGAACGGCGCGGCGGCGCGCCATTTCGCTCCGGGAGACGAGGTCATCATCCTCGCCTTCGGCTACGCCGACGAACGAGAGCGGGCGGCGCTCGAACCGAAGCTCGTCTTCGTCGATGTGAAGAACCGCCCGCAGCCCTCCACAGGAGGAACTCCGCAGCAGGTGGAACAACCTCTCTAGCCACCTCGACGCCACAGGAGGGAATCACGCGTGCAGCTGCGCCAGATCGAAGTGTTCGCCCTGCAGATGCGCCTTCGCCACCCGTTTGAGACCAGCTTCGGGCGGGAGGAGGAGCGGGAGTTCCTCCTGGTGCGCGCCCAGACCGACGACCTCGTCGGCTGGGGAGAGGTGACCGTCTCGCGCGATCCGTTCTACAGCTACGAGACGGTGGAGACGGCGGAGTCCGTGCTGCGCAACTACCTCATCCCGTGGGCGCTCGCGAAGCCGATCGGGCATCCCGACGAGCTCATGGCGCGCCTTTCCCAGGTGCGTGGCCACCATATGGCCAAGTCCGGTCTCGAGGGCGCAGTCTGGGACCTCTACGCAAAGGAGCAGGGGCTCCCCCTGTACCGCGCGCTGGGAGGCGAGCGCAGCGAGATCGAGGTGGGCATCTCGATCGGCATCGAGCCGACGGTGGACCTGCTGCTCAGGCAGGTCGACCGGTTCCTCGGCGAGGGCTACCGCAGGATGAAGATCAAGGTCAAGCCCGGTCAGGACTATCTGCCGTTGCGCGCGATCCGGGACCGGTTCGGCGACATTCCGATGATGGCGGACGCGAACTCGGCGTACAGCCTCTCCGACCTCAGCCTTCTGCGCCAGTTGGACGAGCTCGGCCTGATGATGATCGAGCAGCCCCTCAGCCACGACGACATCATCGACCACGCGAAGCTCGCCGCAGAGCTGCAAACCCCCATCTGCCTCGACGAGAGCATCCACTCCCCGGAAGACGCCCGCAAGGCGATCGAGATCGGTGCCGCCGGCGTGATCAACATCAAGATCGGCCGCCTCGGCGGGCTCGGCGCAGCCCGCCGCACCCACGACATCGCCCGCACAGCGGGAATTCCGGTATGGTGCGGGGGAATGCTGGAAAGTGGAGTCGGTCGGCTGCACAATGTTGCCATCACCACCCTGCCGGGGTTCACCCTGCCGGGCGACACCGCGGCGAGCAGCCGCTACTGGGACGAGGACATCATTGAGCCGGAGGTGGACGTCACGCCGCACGGCACCATCATCGTGCCGCAGGCACCGGGGATCGGCCATGCCGTGCGCGAGGACCGCGTCCGCAGCCTCGCGCACGGACACTGGGCCTATCGGCCTTGAGCCGGAGTGCGAGCGCCCAAATCGAGCGCCGGCAGGAACTGCTGCGCGCCGCGGCGTCCGTCTTTGCCCAGCGCGGCTACGAGCGGGCGAAGGTCGCGGAGATCGCCGCCACGGCGAATGTCGCGACGGGTACCTTCTATCTGTACTTCCCGTCCAAGGAAGCCTGCTTTCTGGACCTCGTCGCCCAGCTCTACGAGATCGTGCTGCAGCGCGTGACCGCCGCGCGCCAGGGCCAGGCGGACGTGCTGCGCAAGCTCAAGGCATCCATCACCGCGGTACTGGAGACCTTTGAGGACGAGCGGGATCTCGCCGCGGTCGTCCTGCTGCAGGGCAGCGGCTCCTTGCCGCAGATGGCGGAGCGCCTGCGTTCGGTCGAGGACAACCTCGCGCAGCTGCTCGCGCAAGACCTCAAGGAGGCGGCCGACACCGGACTGATCGCCCGTGGAGACGCGAGCCTGCGGGCGCACCTCGTGATCGGGGCGATGCGGGAGGCCCTCCTGTACCGTCTGCGCCAACCCGCGCAGGACGGCAGCCAGGACGAGACCGTACGCGCGTTTTTGCTGCACGCGCTCGGCTGACCTCCATCCGGCGGCAGCCGTACCGAACCTCGGGAGGTGAGTAGATTGCGGCGCACGTCCTTGGCCGCCTTGCTTGTCGCATCCCTGCTCACGCCCGCAGCGGCGCAGGCGGCGTCCCCCCAGGCCGCCACGATCGGCGTCGGCGTCGTGGGCCGGCCCGGCAGCCTCAATCCGATGACCTACACGAGCCAGGCGGCGGCCGACATCCTTTCCGCCACGTCGGACGGGCTCCTGCGCTTCGTCCCCACGAGCTGGCCGCGCAACAACCAACGCTACGCGTGGCGCCCGGATCTCCTGGCGGCGATGCCGATCTTGCGGGTGACGGGCACGCCGGGGCCGACGGCCACGGTGACGATCACCTACCGCCTGCGGCGGGGACTGCGCTGGTCAGATGGGCAGCCGCTCACCTCGCGCGACATCCGCTTCACCTGGCACGCGGTGATGCAGCCGCAAAGCGGCGCCTACCAGGGCGGCTACGACCAGATCACATCGGTCGAGACGCCGAGCCCCCTGACGGCCGTCGTGCAGTTGCAGGGGACGTACGCCGCCTGGCAGACCCTCTTCTCGTTCCTCCTCCCCTACCACGCCTTGCACGGCCGGATCGCGGCCATCGCGACGGACAGGTCCTACAACCGCATGCCCCTGTCGACGGGTCCGTACGCGGTCGTCTACGACCAACGGGGGCGCGTCGTGCTGCGGGCCAACCCGTATTACGCCGGGCAGGACGGGCCGGCGCCCCGCATCGAACGCATCGTCGTGCGTTACTACCCCTCGGAGTCCCTCCTGCGCCGGGCGCTGGAGCGCCACGAGATCGCCGTGGCCGACAACCTGCAGCTCTCGGAGCCGGGCGTCGCCGCCCTGCGCAAGGCAGGGATCACCGTTCAGAGCGTGCCCGGCCCCGCCTTCGAGCAGTTCACCTTCAACCTCTTCCGCCCGACCTCGGGCAGCCTCAGCGTGCGGCGTGCGTTCTACCTTGCCCTGGACCGCCAAGGCATGTCGCGGCGCCTCTCCGGAGGGCGCTTCCGGGTAGCGTCGTCCGACCAGGCCGTCTACAGCTGGGCACTTGACGCGAAGCTCCCGCCGGTCCGGCAGAATATCGCCCTGGCGCGGCGCATCCTGCAGCAGGACGGCTGGGTGATGGGGCCCCACGGCTACTTCATGAAGGGCGGCCGGGTGCTCAGCCTGAACGTCTCCCTGACGGCGACGCCGCTGCACAAGGCGATCATGGCCGCGGTGATACGGCAGGAGGCGCGCGCCGGCATCCGCGTGCGCGCGCAGTACCGGCCTGTCGCGGCCCTCTTCGGGCCGAGCGGCATGCTGGCGCGCGGCAACTACCAGGCGGCGCTCTTCTCCTTTGTCGACGGAGCCGACCCGAACGACGCCTCCCTCTTCAACAGCCAGACCGGCAGCCGCTATGCGTACGGCGTGGACTTCTCCGGCTACAACAGTGCGGCTGTCGACGCCTGGACCGCCGACGCGCTCGCGCGGATGTCGATGGGAGCCAGGGCAAGGGACTACCACCGCGTGCAAAGCGCCCTCTACCGGGACCTGCCGATGGTGCCCCTCTTCTTCCTGCCCGTCGAGACAGCCTACAACGCGAAGGCCGTATCCGGCATCACCGTGGACGACTTTGGCGGCTCCCTCTGGAGCGCAAGCCGCTGGCATCTGCGCTGACGCCCTTCAATCGATTGGCGTATGGTAGCATGGCGGTGGTCCGTTCGGACGCTTCGCGCCGCGCATTACTCGTATGAAGGGAAGAAGCTGGGGCACGGCACACGCGCCCCGGTGATCGGTATGATCGAAGCTGCGGAGTTCCGTCGCCTGATGGGCAATTGGGCGACGGGCGTCACGGTGGTGACCTCGCAGGGCCCGCGCGGCCCGCATGGCATGACCGCGAACGCCTTCCTCTCGGTCTCCCTGGAGCCTCCCCTCGTCCTCGTCTCCGTCGGGCACGACAATGAGTCCCATGCGATCATCCGGGCCTCGAGGCGCTTTGGCATCAGCATCCTCGCGGAGGAGCAGCGCGAGCTCTCCATCCGCTTCGCGACCCGCAGGCCCGATTCCGAGCGGGCCTTCGACGGCGTCGCCACCCTGCCGAGTCCGTGCGGACTGCTCTGGATCGCGGGGGCACTCGGCTGCCTCGAATGCGAACTGCAAGAGGAGATCGGGGCGCAGGACCACACGCTCTTTCTGGGGCGCGTGACGGCACTCAAGGAGGGCTCGGAGCAGAAGCCGCTCGTGTACTTCCGCTCGGGCTATACGGCGCCGCAAGAGGCCTAGCGCGGATCTGGCGGTCCCGTGCTACAATGGGCGGGACTTGCCGCCTCGGGGGATTTGCGTGAGAAGGCAGCACCTTGCCCTGCTCCTACTGCTCGCCGCTCTGTGGGGCGGCTCCTTCCTGTTCATCCGGATCGCCGCGCCCGCGTTCGGTCCTGCCCTGATGGTCGAGCTGCGCGTCCTGGTGGCAGGTGCCAGCCTCTTCGGCTGGAGCGCGCTGCAGCGCCGCCGGCTGCCGCTTGTGGTGCCCTGGCCGCGCTATCTTTTGCTCGGCCTTCTGAACGCCGCGGCGCCCTTCGGGCTGATCGGCGCCGCGGAACTCACGCTGCCGGCCGCAACGGCCGCCATCATCAATGCCACGACGCCTCTCTTCGCAGCCCTAGGCGCCGCCGTGTTCCTGCAAGAACGCCTGACGCCGCGCAAGGTCGCAGGCGTGCTGCTGGGCATCGCGGGCGTCGTAGTCCTGGTCGGGTTCCACACAAGGGCCCAGTCGGACATCATCGCAGCGGCGCTCTCAGTGGCCGCGGCCGTGCTCTATGCCGCGGGCGGCATCTACGGCAAGCTGGCCTTCCCCGGGGTGCCGGCCCGGTCCCTCGCGGCGTACCAGCAGATCGGTGCGGCGATCGCGATGCTGCCGCTGGCCGTCTGGCTACGGCCGCAGGGCACGCCCGGCTTCGCCGCGGACATCTCGCTGCTCGCGCTCGCCGTGGCCTGCACGGCGCTTGCCTACCTCATCTACTTCCGCCTGCTGACGGAGGCGGGTCCGACGTTCACGCTCAGCGTGACCTTCCTCGTGCCGGTGTTCGGCACGCTGTGGGGCTGGAGTCTCCTCGGCGAGCGGATCGGCCCCTCCGCGGCCCTCGGCCTGATCGTGATCCTGCTGAGCGTCGCCCTCGTGACCGACATCCGCATTGGCAGGCGACTCAGCGCAGGGTCCGGCGCCGCCGCCGCGCCGGAACGGTAGGCTACGCCGCCTGCACCGGATCGGCCCGCCTCTCCGGCAGCGGCAGCGACCCCAGGAACGCCAGGACGCCAAGCAGCCAGAGCATGTCCAGCACCTGGTGAACGCCGAACCTGTCCGCGTACTGCCCGAGCAGCAGGATCACGACGCCGCCCAGGCCGGCCGCGAGTCCGATCGTCAGCGAGGCGGCGACGCCCTGACGGCCGGGCAGCAGTTCCTGCGCCAGCACGACGGTCGTGCTGAAGGTCGTGACGATCGAGAAGCCCAAGAGGCCGAGCGCCACGAACTGCCACGCTCCGCCGAGGCGCGGCAACAGGTACAGGAGCGGCGTCGTGAGGATCCAGCTCAAGAGGAGGAGCGTGCGCCGCCCGAAGCGGTCGGAGATCGGTCCTCCGACCAAGGTGCCGAAGGCTCCCATGATCAGGAAGAAGAAGAGTACGCCCCCGGACAGCGTCGGCGGGAGGATATGGCTGCGGCTGAGGTACAGCGGGTAGAAGGTCATGACCCCGAACTGCGCGACGGAGCGCAGCACGACCACCAGCACCAGCACGACGAGCAGCAGCCACGGCACGCTGGCCCGCAAGGACCCGCTGCGCTGCGGGGCGGCACCGCCCGTTCCTTTGAAGCGGCCCAGCACCGCAACCGCCAGCGCGCCCGGGCCGAGAAAGACGAGCATGCCGAGAAGGCCCCAGACGTGGGTGACCGCCGCGGCCAGCAGGGGTCC
>JAKAPV010000184.1 GCA_021806845.1 Bacillota bacterium
CCATGAGGTTCGCGATGGCGACGCCCCAGAGCAGTGCGGGAACCGCGCTCCCGAAGAAGATCAGCCAGTCGAAGAGGTTGCGCCAGCCCGGCCGGTTGTCCTTGCTGCGGAATTCGAAGGCGACGCCGCGCGCGATGAGGGCCACGAGCATCAGAAAGAGGGCGAGGTAGAAGCCGCTGAACATGGTTGCGTACCACTCAGGGAACGCTGCGAAGATGGCGCCGCCGGCGGTGAGCAGCCAGACCTCGTTCGCGTCCCAGACCGGGCCGATCGTCTGGATCACCGCGCGACGTTCCTGATCGTTCTTGCCGATGAACGGCAGCAGGATGCCGACGCCGTAGTCGAACCCTTCCAGGAGAAAGTAGCCAGCGAACAGAACGCCGATCAGCAGGAACCAGAGCGTATTGAGACTCACCTGGATCCCTCCCTTATACAGCCGCCACGGTCTCGAGCGGAATCGCCGGAGTCGGCTCGGCATCTGGGCCGGCCTTCGCGTACTTGACCATGAGGTACACTTCCGCGGCCGCGATCAGGGCGAAGATCACCGTGAAACCGATCAGCGTGGCCGCGACTTCCCCAGCAGGCACCGACGTCGACACGCCCTGTGCCGTCAATTGCAGGCCATAGACGACCCACGGCTGGCGTCCGATCTCGGTCATGATCCAGCCCGCGGTGTTCGCGACATACGGCAGCGCCATAGCCCAGAGAAGAAGCTTCAGGTAGCGGGGGCGCTCCTCGAGGGCACGCCTGCGTGCCAGGAGATAGAGGCCGTACAAGGCGAGGAGGATCATGAGCCCGCCGGCCAGCACCATGATGCGGAAGCTCCAGAAAGTGGTCGCCACCGGCGGAATGTAGTTGCCAGGTCCGTATTTCTGGACGTCCTGCGCTTGCAGTTCGTTGATGCCCGTGAAGTGGTTCGTGCCGGAGAGCAGGCTCAGCACGCCCGGGATCTGGATAGCGAAGGTGTTGCGGCCGCCGGACTGGTCGATCCCCGCGATGAGGTTCCAGGCTGCGGAACCCGTGGTCGTTTGCCACACCGCCTCGGCGGCGGCCATCTTCATGGGCTGAGCCACTTCGAGGTGCTTCGCCTGTGCATCGCCGTTCACAGCGAGTAGGATGCTGGCGATGGCGCCGATCACGACAGCGATCTTCAGAGAGGAACGGAAGATCTCGACATGCCGCTTGCGCAGGAGGAAGTACGCGCTGATTCCCGCCACGAAAAACGCCGCGGTGGTGAACGCCGCGTAGATCGCGTGCGGAAACTCGACCCACACCTGGGGGTTGCCGAGCAGCGCGAAGAAGTTCGTCATCTCCGCGTGCCCGTTGACCATCGTGTAGCCGGTCGGCTGCTGCATGAACGAGTTCGCCGTCAAGATCCAGAATGCGGAGATCGACGTTCCGATCGCGACAAGCCACATCGCAAGCGCGTGCACGGAAGGGCGCAGCCGGTCCCATCCGAAGATCCAGATACCGATGAACGTCGACTCGAGGAAGAAGGCCAGCAGCGCCTCGACGGCCAGAGGCGCCCCGAACACGTCGCCCACGAAGCGCGAGTAATTGGACCAGTTCATTCCGAACTGGAACTCCTGGATAATGCCCGTGACCACTCCGACGGTGAAATTGATCAGGAAGAGTTTGCCCCAGTATTGTGCCATCTTCTTGAACTGGGGATTCTTCGTACGAACGTAGATCGTTTCCATGATCGCGACCACCAGCGCGAGACCAATGGTCAACGGAACGAAGAGAAAGTGGAAGATTGTCGTTACCGCAAACTGCTCACGCGCCAGACTCAGGGCATCCACGACCTCGCCTCCCGACTCACTGATAGAGCGGGTTAGCATTACTTTTCTTCTAAGCCTTCACCCTTTCGCCAAACAGCCCATGTTGGATGCCCCTATTGGCGACGTGCCGTGAAGCTCCACGTCATGCTCCGATCGCCCGCGTGACATTCGAGCGCTCGTGGTCCTGCTGGCGGACCGCGTGGCCAGGGTTTTCAGAACGAGTGGCCATATGCATCCGCGCAGCGAGCGTGCGACATTGAGTACTGTAGGCGGCGGCAGAGTCCGGCGCCTTGCAGGGTGTTCAAACAGCACCGGATGTCTTTGCGCGATCCAATCGCGCAGGAGCCATTATCAGTACCGGAGGGGAGCACATGCTTTCCGAACTGGTCCAGCAGCTTACGGTAGCCTGGCAGCCGATCATGGACCTGCACGCCGGGACGCCATGGGGTTATGAGGCGCTGATCCGCGGCCCTGCCGGCAGCATGTACGAGCCCGCGGAGGCCCTCGCCGAACTCGCCCGGCGCGAGGACTCGGAAAAGGAATTTGAGGAGACCTGCCGCCGCCTCGCCTTCCAGGCGGCTGCGAAAGAGCTGCCGCGGTCCGCCGTGCTGTGCTTGCGCGCGGACCCGCGCTTCGCCGGCTTGGCGCTGGCACCGCCGGACCTTGACTGGCCCGCAGAGCGTACCGTCATCGAGATTTCCGAAGGCTCTCCACTCTTCTCTGAGCCCGAGGAACTCCAGTCCAGGCTCGGCGCCTGGCGGACCCTGGGCTACCGCATCGCATTTGCAGGCTTCGGCAGCGGGTTCGCAGGGCCAGCTGCACTGCTCGCCGCGCGTCCCGACATCGTCAAGATCGATCAACTCCTGGTGCGCGATATCGATCGTGACCCATGGCGCCAGGAGATGGTCTCCGCGATCGTCCGGGCCGCCGCCGACCTTGGCGCTGTCGTCGTGGCCGAAGGCATCAACGCGGTGGCGGAACTGAACGAGGTCGTCGCACGCAAAATCACACTCGGGCAAGGGACCCTGCTGGGTATGCATGTCTGCGGGTCACAGATCCCCGACGCCACGGGAGGCTGGCAGCATTCGCGTCAGGGATCGCCGGACATCCTGGCATCGGAACTGCCTTCCACCGGAGCCGCCTATGTCGTCGACCGCACCCGTAGGATCGTTGCCTGGAACGAGGACGCCGTCACCATGACCGGCTACCGCTCGGAGGCTGTCGTCGGCACAAAGTGCTGGCTCAGCGGCCTCGACCACAGCGACATGTCCGGCTCCCGACTCTGCTTTCGTGCGTGTCCATTGGTCAAAGCCATGCAGACAGGGCAGCCCCAGACAGGCGTCGTATCGCTGCGAACGGCTGGCGGAGCGCGAAAGTGGGTGGTGACCCACGCGCGGCCGATCACCAATGAGAGCGGTGAGATCGTGGGCGCGGTGGAGACCCTCGTCCGTACGCCGAAGCCCCAGCAGCAAGCGGGCGCGGCCGTTGCACCAGAGCAGCGACCGCCGAGGGAGTCGTTGCGCGAGAAGTTCGAGTAGCTTTCGCAGAGGCATTTCAGTTCGCTGCGAGAGGCCGTTGGACGCTGCGATCGCTTCGCCGCTGGCAGGGTCCCGCCGACAGGCGCAGGCCGTGCTGAACGGAATACATGACGCGTATGACCTTCCCCGCGCGGGTGCGGGCAAACACCGCCTTGATCACAGCCGTCTGTGGGCTGTCGAGGTCGGGTATTGGGTCACGTGATGGTGCGTTGCAGGGTCTGATCGTGGTGCACAGGCCACCGCTGCGGCATGGGACCGTTGGTGGCTGTCTCGGGGGATGAACGGGTAGCCCTCGTCTTCAGGAACGAGGGGTTTGCCGGTTCGGGAGTCCAGATCTACGCGCGACAGACGCGGTAGAGGTCCTGGAGGACGGGCAGCCAGGGCGAGCCGCGGCCGAGACGCAGCCAGTGGCTTCTGGCGTGCCAGGTCACCTTGGCGGCCAAGGTGATGATGCTCTGGATCACCGTCCGGATACGCCTTCGCTGGGCCGGCTTGCGGATCGGCACGTTCAGCGTGAGCGTCATCTGGACATCCGCCTGGACTACGGGCCCGGTTCTTCACGCGTCGTGTACAACTCGGCATGGCTCGTCGGCGAGTTCGGGAAAGTGACCAGCCTCGGCACGAGCGGCAAGCCGCCCCAGATCGGGGAGTCCTCCGATTGCAGCGAGGAGCGCTCCTGCATGGCGGCGAGCAGACGACGCAGTACGTGAGGGATCTCGTCGCCTGCGATCGGATTGCTGGCGATCCGCTGGGCTAACGACGACAGGACACCAGCCAGACTGCTCTGGATGGCGTCCTGTCGTCTGATTCTTGGCAGTAGTATCATCAACACCCGTGATGTGGTTCTCGAGGCGCGCCAACGTGGAGCCCGTGCAAAGACAGACACCGAGTGCATCCAGCCATGCCTGCGGGCCGCGTGTCTCGACCTATGGGATCGTCTTCAACGGCTCCCTCCCGGTGGCTTCCTGAATAGCCGAAGGCCACGTCGCCGGCGTCCCGTGGCCGCATGGAACAGGATCTAAAGGTCGGTGGAAACGTCCGAACGGCGGCGTACGCTCCGTCTGGCGAACCGCAGCAGGCTCCCGTTCGGGTCAAACCATGCATCATACAGCCCGAGGACGTCCATCCCGTGCGGGATAGACTCCTTTTCCACAAGTTCCAACTGCAAATGCCAGCCGTCGTCCGACGGCTCCACCGCAACCATCGTCGAGAACTGAAGGTTGGTCATCTCCTGCATCCGCGAAGCGCCGAGTCGGATCACCTGCTCCAACGAAGTGTTCATCGGTCCTTCCGCCTCCCTCGGCGTCTGCTGCGTGGCAGCAGGCTTGCCAAGTCTTGTACGCGATGCCGTTTGCCCCTCCCAGGTCCCTCGTGGTGAGATCTTGCGCTCGTCAGACATCTGCTCCCTCCTCCACGACGCGCCGCGCCCGGCTAGCCGGCCGACAGCACCCGGACTCCACGCGCGCTGAGCGCGGTGACGATGCTCTTGAGATGATGTACGTAGAGCCACAATTCCTCGTGCTCAATGCTGAACCGAATGTAGGTGGCAGGCATCTGCTGCCCATCTGGGCTCTGGCCGACCACCGCCGAGCGAACGCTGCTGTAGGGCAGTTCAAGCCGTAGAGCGCCCGCTCCATCTCGCATCACGAGGCCCTCGTGCGTGATCGCGAGCGTCCCGCGCACCCACGTGCGCTCGGTCGCGCTTACGCTCCACAATGCCGCAGGCGACTCCAGCAGGTAAGGCTCGGGCCGCTCCGCGCGTTCGGCCCGGATCGCCGCGTCCCACTCCTGGAAGACGCCATAGGACAGCAGCGTCTCGATGCCTCCCAGAATCGCTTGCAGGCTCGCTCCGAGGAGCGGGACGCCTGCGACGCTGATGATGAGGTCGGCCTTGAGGTAGACCCCGCGGTATAGGAGCCGGTCCAGAAGGTCCACAAACGCCGCTTGCGGCCTGCCCTCATTCACCGGTCGTCACCGCCCCCCACTGCCTGCGCGACAAAGTTGTAGGCCGGCCAAGGACCGGAGACCTGGACGCCGACCCCTTCTGTCGCCTGCACGCGCTCCATCGCACTGGTGAAGCCGGCTGTCTTTGCCTCGCTGACCAGACAGGCGCATCGCAGAACCGTTGCGTCGGAGCCGTCGGATGGATCCCGATGCTCCTCCACCAACTCCTCGACCAAGGCATGAAGCTCCGCGAGGACCCGTGCGCGCAGGGCGGCCCGTCTGTCCAGATACATCTCGGCGAACACGCGCCGCTCCTGTTCTTGTTGCAGGTAGCGCACGCCCGCGGGAGCATGATCGTGCTCCGCGCGGGCCCTCGCGTGGTGTTCCATGAGTATCTCCGTGCGTACCGCTTCGGGATCCCAAAAGACGCGCACTCCGTATTCACGGCGGCCGCGCACCTTGGCCATCCGCTGTCGCAGGTCGTCGACGTTCTGCTCGAGCCATGTGCGCACTGCCGAGGCCGGCGCGCCGCCGTCCGCTTTGATCAGCGTATTGAACTTGCATGGCACCAGGGCGTCATACATTTGCATGGCCTGCTTCAGCACCGCGTCATGCGCCTTAACCCAACTGATCACGATCTCTTCGTCGTCGGATGCGTAGGGCGAGGCCGGGCAAGGATGCCCGATCGCGGCGAGTTCCTCAGATCGCACTTCCGCGAGAGCCACGCCTTCGAGGCCGAAAAGTTCCCGCAGATCGGTCGGCGAGCCCTCGACGACACCGTACACATACCAGGCGTCGTCGAGTGATGGCGGCGGGTCGAACGGGGCATCCCAATCGACATGCAGGCCGTCTCCCTC
>JAKAPV010000185.1 GCA_021806845.1 Bacillota bacterium
GAAACACCGCCCGCGAAGACGAGGCGCCGCGCCCCGGTGCGCTCCAGGGCGGAGCGGGTGCGCGCGAGCAGCTGCGCGAGCACCGCCTCCTGAAATCCCGCCGCGATGTCGGCCGCCGAGGCGCCGCCCTGAAAGCGCTGCATGGCGGCCGTCTTCAGCCCCGAGAAGCTGAAGTCGAGTGTCCCCTCGATCGGGCGCACCTCGGGGAGCGCTGCCCTTTCGGGATGGCCCCCGCGGGCGATCTGCTCGATCAGGGGACCGCCCGGATACCCGAGCCCGAGCGCCCGCGCCACCTTGTCAAACGCCTCGCCGGCGGCATCGTCGCGGGAGCGCCCCAGCACGTCCACTTCCGTGGGAGAGCGGAGCTGCAGGAGGACCGTGTGCCCTCCCGACGCGATCAGCGCGAGTTCCGGGTACCTGAGGCCGGCTCCCAGGAAGGCCGCGTAGGCGTGGGCAACGACATGGTTCACGCCGACGAGCGGCAGGTCGCGCGCGTACGCGTAGGCCTTGGCGAAGGAGAGGCCCACCATCAGGGCCCCCGCGAGACCCGGCCCGCGCGTCACGGCGACAAGGCCAACGTCGGCGGAAGACGCCCCCGCCTCGCGCATGGCCTCCTCCACTGTCGGGGAGAGGCGCTCGAGGTGGCGCCTGGCCGCAACCTCCGGCACGACTCCGCCGAACGCCTCATGCAGATCGATCTGCGACGCCACGACGGAGCTCAGCACCTCGCCGCCGTCGGTCACAAGCGCGGCCGCCGTCTCGTCGCAGCTTGTCTCGATCCCCAGGCAGATCACTCGCCGCTCTCCCCCGGCATGGCGCCCCACACCATGATATAGGCGTCCTCACCGTTGTCCGTGTAGTAGCCGCGCCGCACGCCCACTCGGCGAAAGGAGAGCGTTTCGTAGAGATGCTGGGCGACGCCGTTGGAGACGCGCACCTCCAAGGTCACGCGCAGGCCGCCCGAAAGCTTCGCAAGATCCATCGCCGCCTGCATCAGCATGCGGCCGACGCCGCGCCCGCGAAAATCCGGGTGCACGGCGACGTTGGTGATGTGCCCCTCGTCGATGATGAACCACATGCCGATATAGCCGACCACCCGCTGGCCGGTCTTCGCCACGAGGTAGTGCGCGTACGCGTTCTCCGTCAGTTCGGAGACGAAGGCCCGCCGCGACCACGGTGTGGCGTACGACTTGCGCTCTGTCTGCAGCACCTGGTCGACGTCGGGAAGGCGCATCTCCTCGATGCGCACCGGCTCATCGATCATCTCGTCGGCTTGGGACCGCCGCAGGCCTGAGATAAAGCGCAGCGGTGGAAAGCGCATCGGCGATCGTTGCCTCCTCCCTCGCCCGTTGGGCGAACCGGCCCAGGTCCGCGGCTCGCATCTCCGCCGCGCCCAGCCTGGCAAAGTCGCACTTCTCGAGGATTGCCCTGTGCGCCCGCACTGCGTCGCCCAGGAAGAGTACCGGCCGGCTGTACGTGCGCAGCTGCGCGCAGAAATCGGGCAGCGTGCGCAGGGCCGGAGCCAAAAGTTCGCGCGGCAGCGCGTCGCCGCCTACATCGTAGAGTGCGCAGAACGCATCTTCGCGCCGTGCGTCCAGCGCGGGCGCCACAAGTCCATCCTGCGACTGCGCACTCGCCGCGGCAACGAGGCCGGGGACGCCGTACGCCGGGATGCGAAGGCCGTCGCGCAGCGCCTCGAGCGCCGCAAGTCCGATGCGCAGCCCGGTATAGGACCCGGGCCCGCGATTGGCCGCGACCGCGCCGAGATCGCTGCGGGAGACCCCCGCAAGGCGCAATGCGGCGTCGATCGTGGGCACGAGCAGCGCGGAGTGCAGCCGCGGCGCGTGGCGCGTCACCTCCGAGAGCAGCTCGCCGCGTGGCCCGAGTACGGCCGCGGAAAGCATCTCGGTGGCCGTATCGAAGCAGAGCCACGGCCCCGTCACGGGTTCCACCTGAGGCGCGAGAGTGCCGCCTCCGCGCGGAGTCCGCGCGCCACGATCTCCGCCGTCCTGCCGCCGCCGCTCTCCGCGAGGTACACCTCCAGCCGGTCCTCCGGCAGCGCGGCCCGGGCGCGCTCGGGCCACTCGATGAGCAGCACCGCCTGGGGCGCCAGGATCTCTTCGAGGCCGAATTCCTGCAGGTCGGTCGTTTCCAGCCGATAGAGGTCCAGGTGGTAGAGCTCGCCCGGATACGCCTGCAGCAGCGTGAAGGTGGGGCTCTGCGCGAAGGGTATGCCGGTGCGCTCCTCGATGAAGCCCTGGCAGAGCGTCGTCTTTCCTGCTCCGAGCCCACCGTGCAGGCAGATCGCGAGTCCCTCCTGCACGGCCTTCGCGAGGGCCGCCCCGAGGGCGCGCGTCTGCGTCTCGTCGGAAAGCGCGATGCGGCGCGTTACCCTTCACCCCCGCTGAAATGCTGATATCCTCGCGCGACGAGTGGCTGCAGGCGCCCCCCGCGCCGCACCAGGAGACCTTGTGCCTGATCCGCCACCTCGCCGATCTGCCGCAGCGAAACCCCTCCCGCCGCCGTCGCAGCCGCGATGTCGAATCCGCTGCCCGCGGTGAAGACGAGCTCGAAGTCCTCCCCGCCTCCATAAGCGTAGCGCAGAGCCTCGTCCGTGGGAACGCCCGGCGCGAGCGGCAGCGCATCCTCGTCGATCACCATGCCGACCCCGGACGCCTTGCAGATCGCCTGCAGCTCCGGAAACAGGCCGTCCGACACGTCGACGCAGGCCCCCGCTCCGAGGTCCGCAAGTGCCTTGCCGAGGGCGACGCGCGGCATGGGGCGGAGAAAGCGCTGCGCCGCCGCGGGTCCCTCGCCGCGACGCAGCCGCCCAAGGCCCGCCGCCGCTTCCCCGAGCATGCCGGAAACGTAGACTCTCTCGCCTCGCCCCGCGCCGCCGCGAAGGAGCGGGCGGTCCACCTGCGCGAAGGCGGTGATCGAGATGAACACCAGCGCGGACCGCACTGTGTCCCCCCCGACAAGACCCGCGCCGGTCGCCGCGCCCAGCTCGGCCATGCCGGCGTAGATCTCCAGGACGTCTTCCGCCGCAAAGTCTCCCGGCGCGCCAAGCGCCACAACGTAGCGCAAGTCGCCGCTCGCCCCCGACGACGCGAGATCGGAAAGCGAAGCCGCGAGCGCGCGGTAGCCGATATCCCGCCAGGACATCAGAACGGGATCGAAGTGCACGCCGCCGATCAGGGCATCCGTCGTCACGAGCAGGCGGCATCCGTCGCCCGCCTCGATCACGGCGCAGTCGTCGGAGAACCCGCAGCCCTCCTTGGCGGCGAAAGCGCGCAGGCGGTCGATCAGACCCCATTCCCCGAGCTGATCCAGCCGCACACAAACACCCCCCAGCAGGGTTTCCCCAGTGCGCCCATGAATGAGACAGGCGTGGAAACGTTGACGCGGCGCAAGGCAGCCGCCCTCTACCCCGCACATCTGCAGAGCCTTCTCCCCGCGCAGGGCGTACCGGGCTGCGAGATCGTCGCGAGCGACGACCTGGCGGCGCTTCAGCACGCTCAGCTGGACGTGCTTGGCGCCCTCTACCTGCCCGAGGACGTCCCCTCGCCGCTACCGCCCGTCTACGCGCTCGGGCCGGCGGCGTGGCGCAATCCGCCCGAGCCGCTCGTCGGCCGCGCCGACCAGGGACAGCGGCAGGTCGCGCTGCGCGCGCTGGAGACGCTGCTTGGCATCCTCGGGCCTGGTCCCTTGCCGCCGAGCCCCCGCGGTCTTCGCCTCAAGACCCTGCAGTCGGCGCTCGGCGGCGCGAGCGTCGCGATTGCCGGCGGCGGCAAGGTGGGCCGTGCGGTCTACTCGCTCGCGCGCCAAGGCAAGCTGCGCACCCGCATCATCTCGGACCACCTGTCCGCGCTCGGGCGGCCGGACCCCTGGGAGAAGGCGGAGCAGGTGCTCTCCAGCGCGAAGGCGGTCCTCTGGGCATCGGACCGGCCGCTCGCTCCGCTGCTCGGGTCTCTGGCGCAGGACTCCGTCCTCGTGGTGCTGTCAGAGCTGCTCCCCGAGGAGCGCCGGGCGGTGCTGGCGACCCTCGAGGTGCGTGCTGCGACGGCGCTTGTCCTCTACCGCCCGCTCACGCTGCCCTCGCACCCGGGGCTCGTGGTGCTCAGCGACTCTCCACGCCGTCAGGCGTTGGCCATGGCTCAGTTTCTCCGTCATCTGCAGCGTCCGCAGCGCCAGAGAGGATGAGCCGGTAGTCCTTCGCGATGCGCTGGAAGTCGTGCCAGACAGGCCGCTTCCTTGACGGATCTCTGAGCAGGGCCGCCGGATGGAAGGTCGGGTAGTATGCCCGGCCTTCCCGCACGATGCGGCTGCCCCGCACGGCCGTGATCGACGTCTTTGGACCGAGCACGGCCTTCGCCGCCGTCGCGCCCAGCAGCACGACGATCGGCGGGTCGAGCGCCGCGAGCAGCGCCTCGCGGTGCCGCGCGCACGCAGACACCTCGGCCGGCTCCGGCACGCGGTTGCCGGGGGGGCGGCAGAGCACCGTGTTCAAGATGAAGACGTCCTGCTCCGAGAGATCGACGGCGGCGAGGATCTTGTCGAGCAGCTGGCCGGCCGCCCCGACGAACGGCATCCCCTGCAGGTCCTCGTCCTTGCCCGGGCCCTCCCCGACCAGCAGGATCCTGGCCGCAGGGTTGCCGCGGCCAAAAACGACCTGTGTGCGGCTCTCGTGCAGGGCACAGTCCCTGCACTCCTTCGCCGTGCGCTCGATCGCGCCGAGATCCGCCATGGCTAGGCTCCGGCGAGGGTGATCATCGCGCGGAAGGCCCGGAACACCTCGCGGAAGTCGTCGTGCGCGAAGCGCACCGTGATCGGCGACACGCGCTCAGACCCCGGGCACAGCGCCGCGAGTCCTGCCTGACCGGCGTCCAGGAACGTGACCTCCACCTCCGGCCGGCCGGCCGGCTGATAGACCTGCATTTGCGCTGCGCCGCGCACCGCGGCCTCCGCGGCCCGGCGGATCTCGTCCTTGGCTTTCTCGTGCGGCAGGTTGCGCGCGGCCTGGCGGCTCAGCGCCCACTTGACCTGCGCAAAGCGCGCCCAGGGCAAGATCTCCGCGGTTTCCGCCCGCAGGACGTCGTCTCCCGTCACGAGCCCGACTGGCACTCCCATGCTTCCGGCGTAGGCCGCGTTCAGCCCGAGCTCTCCGACCGGCCGGCCGCAAAGGCGCGAGGTGTGCACGAGACCGTTGTAGGTGTGCGCGAGCGTCCCGGCTCCCCCGGCCATGCCGTGATAGCCGGCGCAGAACATCACATCGAAGCCGGGCTCGATGCCCTCGACCATGCTGAGCGGCTTCGGCGCGCCGGACACGAGCTCGGCGCGCGGATCCAGCTCGTCGAGCAGCAGGTTGCGCATGCCGTCGTGGGAGTCGTTGACGAGCACGTAGGCGGCTCCGCCCGCGAAGGCGCCCTCGATCGCCGCATTGACCTCGGCGACCATCAGCCTTCGCGCGGCATCGTACTGCTTCTCCGCCGGGCGCGTCTGGAGGACGCCGGTCACCCCTGCGGTGCCTTCCATGTCGGCACTGATGTAGACGCGCATCTTGGCACCCCCTTCGATGGGTCAGGCCCGGTGCAGTTGGAAATTCGCGCGGATCTCGCCGACCTCGCGGCCCGCGAAGTTGCTTTGCAGCTGGCGCCGCCACGCTGCAAGGCGCTCCGCCTCTGTCTCCGAGAGGAAGCCCGCCTGCAGCAGGGCCTCGATCAGTGCAGGCGCCACGGCGCGGTTGCCGCCGTCCAGGACCTTGATGGCGACCCCCTGGCCGAGGGCGCGGTCGCCGACCCCATACACGGCTTCCGCTCCCGTCTTCGGGATGAGGCGGCCGCCCGACACCTCCGTGAGCTCGACGCCGATGCGGCGACGGCCGGCGACGAGGTATGGGTACTCGGCCATCGCGTCCGCGACCCGGCGCGCGGCGGGCAGATACTCCTCCGGCATGCCGGACGGATCGGCCAGGCGGGCAAAGCCAAGCGCCAGCGCGCGCAGCGGCACCTCGAACACCGGCGCGCTGCAGCCGTCGACGCCGATGCCGATCTCATCCTCGGGGATGTCGCAGAATGCGGAGACGATCCGGCGC